>NZ_JBDJMT010000010.1:0-128628 GCF_039674045.1 Stenotrophomonas sp. TWI602 | reverse complement strand
CCCCCCCCCCCCCCCCCCGCCCCCCCCCCCCCCCCCCCCCCCCCCCCCCCCCTCCCCCCCCCCCCCCCCCCCCCCCCCCCACCACCCCCCCCCCCCCCCGCCCCCCCCCACTACCCGATCCCATTCTTGTTCAGGCCGTTGCGACGCGCCCGCCACCCAGCAGCCGCGCCGGAAGCATCAACAGCGCACGCAGGAAGGCAAACAGCGCCGAGAACGTGATGCCGACCAGGCGGAACGGCAGGCTGACCAGCCACACCAACGGCCACGCCACCAGGGCCAGGAGCGCCAGCGGCCAGCACAGCACGAACAGCAGGCACCACACGCCCAGCGCGAACAGGGTCTTCATCGTTGGTCTCCGTTGACGGCACCCTGCCGCCCGGAGACCACCATCGCGCCCTGCCCGGGCGCACTGCAACGGGTTTGCGACGAAGCCCGGCATTTGCCGATGAAACGGTCGTGCCGGCGGCTGGCCGGCTCTGCACGATGACGGTTCCACGGGAGCCGGCCAGCGGCCGGCACTACCGTAACGCCTTCGGCGTTACTCGAACGAACCCACCGAGTCGTGCGACAGGTTGTCGAAGCGGGTGTACTCACCGAAGAACTTGAGCTTGCACGAGCCGGTCGGGCCGCCTCGATGCTTGCCGATGATGATCTCGGCCAAGCCCTTGTCCGGCGACGTTTCCTTGTTGTAGTAGTCGTCGCGGTAGATGAAGACGATCATGTCCGCATCCTGCTCGATAGCGCCGGATTCGCGAAGATCGGCCATCACCGGGCGCTTGTCGGTACGCGTTTCCAGCGAGCGATTGAGCTGGGACAGTGCGATCACCGGCACGTTGAGCTCCTTGGCCAGGCCCTTCAACGAACGCGAGATTTCCGAGATTTCGGTCGCGCGGTTTTCGCTGTTGCCCGGCACGCTCATCAGCTGCAGGTAGTCGATGACGATCAGGCCCAGGTCGTGCTCGCGCTTGAGGCGGCGGCACTTGGAACGCAGGATCTCCGGCGACACACCGGGCGTATCGTCGATGAAGATCTTGGTTTCCTTCAGCATCCGGATCGCACCGGTCACCCGGCTCCAATCCTCATCTTCCAGCTGACCGGTACGCAGGCGCTGGGCGTTGATGCGGCCGTTGGAGGAAATCAGACGCATCGCCAGCTGCGAGGCCGACATTTCCATCGAGAACACCGCCACGCCCTTCTTGGACTTGATCGCGGCGTACTCGGCGATGTTCAGCGCCAGCGTGGTCTTGCCCATGGCCGGGCGCGCGGCGAGGATGATCAGATCGGTCGGCTGCAGGCCGGCGGTCATCGCATCGAAATCGGTATAACCGGTCGGCAGGCCGGTGATGTTGCCGCCATTCTCGAAGCGGTTGCGCAGCTCTTCGAAGGCGTCTTTCAACGCACCGGGCATCGCCACGAAATCAGTACGGCCACGCGCGCCCTGTTCGGCGATCGCGAACACGGATTTTTCCGCTGCCGAGAGCAGCTCGCTGCTTTCGCGGCCTTCGGGCTGGAAGCCGTCGTTGACGATGTCGGTGCCGACCTGGATCAGCTGGCGCAGCACGGCCTTGTCACGCACGATCTCCGCGTAGGCACTGATGTTGGCGGCCGACGGCGTGGTGCTGGCCAGCTCGATCAGGTACGCGCCATCCCCCACCAGCTCCATCTTGCCCTGCGATTCAAACCACTCGCCCAGGGTCACCGCATCGAACGGGCGATCGCGTTCGGACAGCTCGCGGATCGCGCGGTAGATCATCTGGTGATCGCGGCGGTAGAAGTCGGTTTCGGTCAGCTGGTCGTTGACCCGGTCATAGCTTTCCGGGGCCAGCATCAGCCCGCCCAGCACCGCCTGTTCGGCCTCGATCGAATGCGGCGGCACGCGCAGGGCGTCGATGCGCATCTCATCGCGATCAAAGCGGTCACCGCGGTCTTTGCGGTCGGAACGGAAGCCAGAACGGGCGGACATGGGGGGCGTATTTCCTGCAGTGTGAGGCGTAAGACATGGTAGGCACGCGGGGCGCCCCGCAGCCATGCACAAACCTGTGGATAAGCAGTGGATGAGCTGGGGATACCGGCGCCTGCCGGTACGATCAGCCGGGGCCGTCGCATCGCGTGCGACGGACGCCCTTGCGGCGCCCGTCCACGCCATTATCGCAGATGCATGACCCGCCCGCGGTGGATCAGTGCGTGCCGCCGTGGGTGCCGACCCAGGCGATGAATTTGTCCACGAAGCCCTGCAGGAAGTCCGTGGTGCCCTCATTGCTGATCGTGCCGTGCGCGTCGATCAGCCCTTCCTTGAAGTGCAGGAAGGCCTCGGGCTGGCCCAGCACCGGCATGTCCAGGTAGGCCAGGATGTTGCGCAGGTGCTGCTGGGCCAGCGCCGTGCCGATCACCCCGATCGAGGCGCCGATCACCGCCGCGGGCTTGCCGGCGAAGGCGCTGTCGCCATACGGGCGCGAGCCCAGGTCGATGGCGTTCTTGAGCACGCCCGGGACCGAGCGGTTGTATTCGGGGGTGACGAACAGCACCGCATCGGCCTCCCGGATCTGCTGCTTCAGGCGGACGCCCTGGCTGGGGTAATCCTTGTCGAAATCCTGGTTGTACAACGGCAGGTCACCGATCTCCACGTAGGAGAACACCGCCTTGCCGGCGGCGAGTTTCTCCAGCGCGTGAGCCAACGCCTGGTTGTGCGAGCCCTTGCGCAGGCTGCCGACCAGTACGGCAATCTTGTATTCGGCCATCACGTTCGCTCCGTTGGGGGAAAGGCCCAGCCTAGGCGGGCCCACCTTCGGCAACGGTGAAGGCGGCGTCAGCCACGCATGGCGTGGCGCTACGGCCGACACCACATACGGTAGAGCCACCCCATGGGTGGCTGCCTTACGTCCGCACCCGCACGCGCGGCACTACGCGCGCGTCACGTCGGCGCGTGCGTTGCGCCAATGCGCCTGCCAGGCCTGGAACATCAGCACGTTCCACAGATGCGTGTGCCATTTGCGCTCGCCCTGCTTGAACTGCTGCCACAGCGGGGCGACCGCCTCGACGTTGAACACCCCCTCCTCGGCCAGCCGCGCCGGATCCAGCAGTTCATCGGCCCAGCCACGCAGGTCGCCCTTGAGCCACGCGCTGACCGGGGCCCCGAAGCCGCGTTTGGGGCGGTGCACCATATTCTGCGGCACATAGCGGCCCAGCACGCGCTTGAGCAGGTACTTGCTGACGCCATCGCGCTGTTTCATCGCCATCGGCAGCGACCAGGCGAACTCGGCCACCCGCCAGTCCAGCAGCGGTGCACGCGCCTCCAGGCTGACTGCCATGCTGGTGCGGTCCACCTTGCACAGCAGATCATCCGGCAGATAGGTGCTGAAATCGGCCAGCATCATCGCGTCCGCCGGCGAGCCGGCGCCATGCAGCGGATCGGCCAGGTCGTAGAAGCTGCCGGCCGCCTGCGCGCCACGCACGGCGGCCACTGGATCACGCCAACGCGAAATGCGGTTGCGGTAGACATCCCCAATCCCACGCGCGCCGGACTCGGCCAGCAGCGCCGCCAGCCCGCCGGTGCGCGAGGCCTCGCCCTGCGTGTGCGCATGGCGGGCCATCCAGCGCCGCAGCGGCGCAGGCACCTTGCCCAGCAGGCGCCAGTTGCGCATCGCACGCTGGTAACGGGTGTAGCCGAAGAACAGTTCATCGCCACCGTCGCCGGACAGCGCCACGGTCACGCCCTGTCGCGCCAGCTTGGCGACCAGCGCGGTGGGTACCTGCGAGGCATCGGCGAAGGGCTCATCGAACATTGCCGGCAGACTGGGCACGACGGCCAACGCATCGGCACCGCTGACATACAGCTCGGTGTGATCGCAGCCCAGGTGCTGGGCCAGCGACTTGGCCAGCGGCGCCTCGTCATGGTCCGAGCCGGTGAAGCCGATGCTGAAACTGTGCACCGGCTGGCTCGACTGCGCCTGCATCAAGGCGGCCACCACCGAAGAATCGGTGCCGCCGGAAAGGAAGACGCCGACCGGCACATCGGCCACCATGCGCAGCGCCACCGCGTCGCGCAGCACGGCATCCAGACGTTCTTCGGCCTCGGCATCGTTACCGGTGAACGGCGCGGCCAGGGCCTGCTGCATGCGCTCGCGCGCGTTCCAGAACGGCTGCTGCAACTGGTCCGGGCGATGCGCGGCAGCGCCGGCGGCCACCGCCTCGGCATCCAGCCGCAGCACGCGACCCGGCATCAGCTTGAAACAACGTTCGTGGATGCAGTGCGGCGCCGGGATGTAGTCCAGCCGCAGCAACAGGGTCAGCGCATCGCGGTCGACCTCGTTGTCGAAGCCCGGGTGCTGCCACAGGGCCTTGAGCTCGGAGCCGAACACCAGTGTTTCACCGGCCCAGCCGTAGTACAGCGGTTTCTTGCCGACCCGGTCGCGGGCCAGCCACAGGCAGCGCTCCGCGCGGTCCCACAGCGCGATGGCGAACATGCCGTTGCTGCGCTGCAGGGTCTCGTCGAAGCCCCATTCGGTGATCGCGGCGAGCAGTACTTCGGTATCCGAGTGGCCGCGGAACCCATGCCCCAGGACCTCCAGCTCGGCGCGCAGCTCGGCGAAGTTGTAGACCTCGCCGTTGTAGGCCAGCACGTAGCGGCCATCGGCCGAGGTCATCGGCTGATGCCCCAGCGGCGACAGGTCCAGGATGCTCAGCCGGCGATGCGCCAGCGCGATGCCGGCCGAGGCATCGGCCCACACCCCGCTGTCATCCGGGCCGCGGTGCACCAATGCGTCGCCCATGCGCCGCGCCTGTTCTTCCAGTGCTGCCTGCTCCCTTGCCGGAGCGGGCAGCAACATGCCTGCCAATCCACACATGTATCAATGGTCCTGCGCCAGCGCGAGGGCGGCGTTCAATACCGCATTGTCGCTTGGAAGCACGCACAATGCTGCCCCCGCCAGCGGCGTGTAGGTATCGGCCCCGCATACCCGCCGGATCGGCAGGTGCCCCAACCCGGCCTCGACCAGCGCTGTGATCACGCCCTCCCCCACCCCCGCGCTGTGCCGCCCCTCATCGACCACCAGCACCCGCTGGGCATCGGCAGCCTGGCCAGCGATGAAACCGGCATTGAGCGGCACCAGCCAGCGCAGATCGACCACCCGCACCTGCCAGCCCAGCTGCTGCTCGATCGCCCGTGCCGCCCGCAGGCTCATCGGCACGCCATTGCCGTAGGTGAAGATGACCAGGTCACTGGCCTCCGGCGCGTAGACCCGGCCCTCGCCGGGTACCAGTGCCTGGTCGGCGGCCGGATACGGGAACAGCCATTGGCCATCGCCCGGCGCGTGCAGGTCCTTGGTCATGTACAGCGCGATCGGCTCGAGAAACACCGCGACCCGGCCGTCGACGGTCGCCAGCGCGGCCAAGGTACGCAGCATCATCGCCGCATCGTCGCCGCGCGAGGGACAGCCGACCACCAGGCCGGGGATGTCGCGCAGCGCGGCGATCGAGTTGTCGTTGTGGAAATGCCCGCCGAAGCCCTTCTGGTAGCCCAGCCCGGCAATGCGCACCAGCATCGGATTGCGGTACTGATCGTTGGAGAAGAACTGCAGTGAGCACGCCTCGCCACGCAGCTGGTCAGCCGCGTTGTGCAGATACGCCAGGTACTGGATCTCGGGGATCGGCAGCATGCCCAGGTTGGCCAGGCCCTGTGCCATGCCCAGGATCATGGTTTCATCGAGCAGGGTATTGAACACACGGCGCGGCCCGAAGGCCTTGAGCAGACCCTTGCTGACTGTGTACACCCCGCCTTTCTGCGCGACGTCCTCGCCGAACAGCAGCGTGGCCGGGTACTTGGCCATCAGATCGTGCAGCGCCTGGTTGATCTGGATCGCCAGATGGCGCGGCGGCTGTGTCTCGGGCAGCTGCGCCTCACCTCCAAACGCGGCGGCACGCGCGTCATCGGCAGCCACCCGCGTGGCTTCGGCATGGACCGCCGCCGGCGAGTACGGCGCCAATGGTGCGATCACTTCCGCGAGATCGGTCAGTTTCGGGCGGCGATCCGCCTCGGCGGCCGCGGCGAAACAGCGCGCGCGCACGCGCTCGTACAGATCGAGCACCTGCGCGGCGGTCATCCACCCAGACTGCAGGGCGATCGCCGCCGAGCGCAGCAGCGGATCGCTGGCCTCGGCCGCGCACAGCTCCGGCAACGGCCGCCATTCGATCTCGAAATCGGTGCCGGCATGGCCCATCAAACGCGTGGTGCGCAGGTGCAGGAAGGTCGGGCGGCGGGTCTGCCGGCAATGCGCCAGCGCGCGCTCGACCTGCGCATGCCCCTCGACCAGATCCAGCCCATCAGCGAAGAAGTAATCCAGGCCCGGGCGGTGCGCGAAACTCTGCGCGATCCAGCCGTCCGGGGTCTTGACCGAGATGCCGATGCCGTTGTCTTCGCAGACGAACAGGATCGGCGCTGGCAGCCGCTGGTAGGCCGCCCACGCCGCCGTGTTGAACGCGGTCTGCGCGGTGGCGTGGTTGGCCGAGGCATCGCCGAAGGAGCAGATCACCACGCTGTCCTCGGGAATCGGCAGCGTGTGACCGATGCGTCGCCCGCTTTCGATGGCCAGCGCGGTGCCCAGGGCCTTGGGCAGGTGCGAGGCGATCGTCGAGGTCTGCGGCAATACCCACAGCGGCTTGCTGCCCCACACTTTGTGGCGCCCGCCGCTGGCCGGATCGTCCCGACTGGCTGCGAACGAGAGCGCCGCGTCCATCACCGGGTCCATGCCGGGCAGCTTGCGGAAGCGCTCGGCCATGAAACCGCCGGAACGGTAGTGCAGGAACGCCGGATCGGTGTGCCGGGACAGGCGCGCCACCAGCGCATTGCCCTCGTGGCCAGACGAACCGATCGTATAGAAGACCTTGTTCTGCACGCGCAGCACGCGCGCCATCAGGTCCAGATGGCGGCTGATCAGCTGCGACTCGAAGAGGTCGGCAAAGCCCTGCGCGTCCAGCGAACTGCCAGGCAGGATGGGGCTGCCGGGGGCTGACCTCGGCGCAGGATCGCCACGCCACTGCTGCACGAAATCGATGAAGTTGGCGTCGCATATCTCGGCCCGGTTGAGGCCCTTCATGCGCGCGGGAATCGGATCGGGAACCACGGCAAACATGCATCACCCTCCGTGACGTGTTGCGTAGGCGGATAACCGGACGAACTCAGCGGGACTGCGCGAACAGGGCCTGCACCTCCGGCAGCGGTGTGGGCATGGGGACAAAGCGCGGCTGCTCGCGCACGCGCTGCAGCCAGGCCTGGACGGCCGGATACGGTGCCAGCGCGACGCCGCCATCCGCCGCGACATCGGTGTACGCGAACAGTGCGATGTCGGCGATGCCGTAGGCGCGGCCACTGAACCACGGCGCCGTGCCCAGATGCTCCTCCATCACCGCCAGCGCCTGGGCCGAGCGCTCACGCAGGCGCGGCAGCTCGGCACGGCGCGGTGACTCCAGCGGCGTCCAGCCGCTGATGAAGCGCGCGACCGCCAGGCATGGTTCGTGGCTGTACTGTTCGAAGAACATCCAGCGCAGCGTCTGTGCGCGCTCCCAGCCATCCGTGGGCAGATACGGTGTGCCCTCGGCCAGCCAGAACAGGATCGCGTTGGATTCGGGCAGCACACGCCCGTCATCGCGCTGCACCAGCGGCACCTTGGCATTGGGGTTCATCGCCAGGAAATCCGGCGTATGGGTCTGGCCGTGCGCACTGTCGACCTCGACCCAGTGGTAGCGCGTGCCCAGCTGCTCCAGCAGCATCCGCACCTTGTGGCAGTTGCCCGATACGGACATGCCGTACACCGTCAATGGAGCCCGCAACGACGTCATCGCTACCCTCTTGCGCATGCACCGCGGGCGGCTCGCCCGCGATGCCGAGTCTGGCCTCACCCGATCGCCTTTGCCAAGCGCGGGTGCAGCATCACCGTTGGCCGGCGCGGCGCTGCTGCCACTGCTGCCGCGACTGGCCCCAGATCTCTATCGGCTTGCCAGCGTGCGGCGGCGGCAGCTCGCCCATGCGCAACAGCGAACTGCCCAGCTTGCGCGCGACGACCTTGGAGTTTTCGTTGGCGGCATCGATGGTGTGGATGACCTCGTCCCAGCCCAGCGTGTCGAACGCCCAGTCCATGCTGGCCACCGCCGCTTCGGGCGCATAGCCCTTGCCCCAGCTCTCGCGGCGGATGCTCCAGCCGACCTCGGTGCCCGGCCAGTCCAGCGGCTGCCAGGGGCCCATGCGCCCGACCCACTCACCGCTGCTCTTTTCGATCACCGAAAACATCGAAAACCCGTACAGATGCCAGCTGCCGACCAGGCAGCTGAAACTGCGCCAGGCCTGCGACGGGGCCTGCACACCACCGAGGTGCTGCATCACCTCCGGGTCCGAGCAGAAGCGCAGGAAGGCATCGAAATCCTCGGCGCGCGGTGGGCGCAGGATCAGACGGTCGGTCTCCAGCTGGAGGTCGAAAATGCTCATGGCGTCCTCGTGTGTTGCATGCGTGCCGGCATGATCGCAGATGCCGTGATCGGCAGGCCGTGCGGCGCACCCCAAAACGCAGCACGCCGGCAGTGGCCGGCGTGCTGGTGGTGCTTTCGAGCTGCAGGAACTTACTGCCTGTTCGCATCCAGTGCGGCGGTCTGGGTCACCAGCTGGCCATCGATCACCGGCAGGCGATCGCTGCTCGGCTTGTTGTCCATCTTCACGGTCTTCTCGGCGCCGTCGTAACGGTAGGTCACGTTGTAACCGGTGACCGCATTGGTGGTGCCCATCGGGATGCGGTTGCCCGGCTTGCTGGCCATGCGCATGGTGCCGGTGGTGCCGTCTTCATTGCGGTAGGTGATGTTGTAGCCGGTCACGCGGGTCGACTCGGAGGTGGCGGTTTCGGTGTGGCACTGGCGCTCGGTGCGGTTGACCACGCGGCCACCCACATGGCGCTTGTCCACCTGGTTGCCGATCATGCCGCCAGCGACAGCACCAGCGGCCGTGGCGGCCTTGCGGCCATTGCCACCACCGACCTGGTTACCCAGCAGGCCGCCGATCACGGCACCAGCGACGGTACCGCCAACGTTGCCGTCGCGTTCGGGCAGGCGTTCCTGCACCACCACGTCCTGGCAGACTTCATGCGGGGTCTGGGTGCTGGACGTCTCCCGCACCGGCTCGGTGCCGATCACGGTGGCGTACGCCTTTTCCTTCTTGGTCAACGGATCGACCTTGACGATGTCGGCGTATTCCAGCTTGCCCGCCTTGTCTTCAATGGCCAGCTGGTCGGTGCGCGCGCCATCGTCGGCGAGCGGCGTGGTGTCCAGAGTGGGCCGGGTCTGAGCAGCGGTCACCGCATCGGGCGAGGAACTGCCGCCCTTCATGAAGGCAGCGGTGGCGATACCGCCAACCAGCAGCGCACCCGCAGCGACCAACGCAGTAGTAGTTGTACTTTTCATAACCGGCTCCTTGCGGACGATCCGCAACGTTCTTGAGTGAATTCCAGCACGGCCACCCTGAACGGAATCTCCACGGATCGTGAACATCCTGCCGCCCATTCAGGTTCGGTGAGCCTTGAGCTCGTGATAGCGTTTACAGCATCTGCCCAGGAGTGCCTCATGTCCAATCCCATACTGTTGCCGGTGCTGGAATGGGCGCGTCGGCTGCGCTACCCCACCCTGTTCAAGATCACCGCCGCGCTGTTCGCGGTGACGCTGGTGATTCCCGACCCGCTGCCGTTCGTGGATGAAATCCTGTTCGGCCTGGGCACGCTGCTGCTGGCCAACTGGAAGCGACGCGGCGACAAGCTTCCGCCGCCGCTGCCGGCCAAGCGCCGCGCGTGAGGTTGATCGACAGCCACTGCCATCTGGATGCGGGTGAGTTCGATGCGGATCGCCCTGAGGTGATCGCGCGCGCGCGCGCGGCCGGCGTCATGGCCCAGGTCGTTCCCGCCGTCACTGCCGCCAGTTGGCCCGGCCTGCGCGATGCCTGCCGGCTGGCCGATGGTCTGCACCCGGCCTACGGGCTGCACCCGATGTTTCTGGACCAGCACCGCCCCGAACACCTGGAGGCGCTGCGTGCGTGGCTCGAACGCGAGCGCCCCTGCGCGGTTGGGGAATGCGGGCTGGACTTCTTCGTGGAGGGTCTGGACGTGGACGCTCAGCTGCACTACTTCCTGGGCCAGCTGCGGCTGGCACGCGAGTTCGACCTGCCGGTGATCGTACATGCGCGCCGCGCGGTAGATGCGGTGATCGCGGCGATCAAGCAGATCGGCGGGCTGCGCGGCGTAGTGCACAGCTTCTCCGGCAGCCCCGAGCAGGCACGGCAACTGCACCAGCTGGGCTTCCTGATCGGACTGGGCGGCCCGTTGACCTATGACCGCGCCCAGCGCCTGCACCGTCTGGTCGCCAGCATGCCGCTGGAGCAGCTGCTCCTGGAAACCGACGCGCCGGATCAGCCGGATGCGGGGATCCGCGGAGAGCGTAATGAACCGGCACGCTTGCCGGTGATCCTGGCGACGGTGGCGCGGCTGCGCGGGGAGCGGGCCGAAGTGATTGCCGCGCAGACCACGGCCAATGCGCGCACCCTATTCGGGCTTCACGGCTTCTCCTGAAGCGCGCAACGGGTGGAGTGGCCCCGGCCGCATGCCAGACCAGCACAGGACGCTCGCCAGCAATAACGCTCCCGCCGACATGCCGATCGAGATGTGCATGCCATGCATGAACGCATCCGGCGCGCCATCGCCGATCAGGCTGCCAAACAGGGCGACACCCAGCATGCCGCCGACCTGTCGCGCACAGTTGAGTACGCTGGAGGCGATGCCTGCCCGCGACCGGTCGACCGATGCAAGCGTCGCGTTGGTCATGGTCGGCACCACCAAGGCGACCCCGCTTGCCGCCATCAGCATCGGTACGATCAACAGCGCGTAATGGCCCCCGATGCTCACCCGCATCAACAACAGGTAACCCGATCCTGCCAGCGCAAGACCCATGAACATCAGCAACCTGGGACCGAGCCGCGTAATCAGGCGCCCCGCCACCACATTGAGTGCGACCAGAACGAGGGTCATCGGCAGAAAGGCCAGCCCGGTCTGTTGCGGGGACAGATGCTGCTGCATCTGAAAAAACAGACTGAACACGAAAATCAGACCGTAATAGGCGAAATTCACCGCGACGCCTGCCAGCGAGACGATGGAGAACGTGTGATTTCGAAACAGATTCAATGGCAGCATGGGTGAGGTGCTGTGAGCTTCAATCCAGAGGAAGGCGGTGAGGGACACGAGCGCCAACAGGGCCCCTCCGCGCACCACGCCATGCGCCCAACCCAGCTGACCTGCCTCGATCAGGGTCATGGTCGTCGCTGCCAGCGCAACCATGGCAGCCACCTGCCCACTCCAATCGAGGCCACGCCGATGCCCGCCGCCGGACGGCGCCGCATGCCGAAGCGTCAGGCAGATCCCGATCAAACCAACCGGAAGATTGATCAGAAACACGCTGCGCCAGCCTGCATGCGCTACCAGCACTCCGCCCAGCACGGGACCGGCAGCCAGCGCCGCTCCCCCGAGAGCGCCCCACCACCCGACGGCACGACTACGCGCCTGGCTGTCCGGAAATGCCCGCTGCACCATGACCAGCGAGTTGGGTACCAGCAGCGCCGCGCCCATGCCCTGGATCAGTCTGGCTCCCACCATCACAGGCAGACTGCCCGCAAGCCCGCAGGCAGCCGACGCCAGAGTGAACACCGCCAGGCCCGAGAGATAGAGCCGGCGCGCGCCGAAGCGGTCGCCCAGCGCCCCGCTTGTCAGCAGCAGTGCGGCGAATGCCAAGGTGTAGGCGTTGACCACCCACTGCAGGCCGGCCACATCAGTTGAAAATTCACGCTGCAGGGCATCCAGTGCAACGTTGACCACACTGATGTCCAGCAGCACCACGACGAAGCCGAACGCGGCGGCCCAGAGCGTACCGCGCGCGGAAGCAGAAAAAGCTGCCATTTGGGGTCCCACAAGCATAAGAGACCGTCCATGCTAGGCTTGGTTGGCACCCTCGAAAATTCCCCGAAATCACACTCCAGACCTGCGAAAACGCACCGATGTTCGACTGGGAGAATCTCCGTCATTTCTTGGCGGTTGCGCGCGACGGCACCTTGTCAGGCGCGGCTCGGGCGCTGCATGTCGACCATGCAACCGTCAGCCGTCGTGTTGCGGCCCTGGAGGTCGAACTGCAGGTTGCGCTGGTCGAGCGCTTGCCACGCTCCATCCGCCTTACCGCGATGGGCGTCCAGATTTACCAGCACGCCAAGGCCATGGACACCTCAGCATTTGCTGTCGCCCGCGCGAGCCGGGCCAGCCAGGAGGCTATCAATGCCAGGGTGACCCTTAGTGCACCGCCAGTGCTGGTGGCGCACCTGCTGGCGGAACGGGTTGCCGACTTCCGGGCAGAGCAGCCCGGCATTCAACTTTCCGTGTCGGCCCAAGCCCAGCAGGTATCACTCGCCCGCCGCGAGGCGGATGTGGCTCTGCGGCTCGTCCGTCCCAAGGAAGCCAGCAACGTTGTGCGCAGAATCGGACGAATGTCGTTCGCGCTCTATGCCAGCCACGATTACGTCGCCACCCGTCGGCCCGAAGAGTGGGCCTTCATTGCCTATGACACGCAGTTTGCTGACATGCCCCAGCAGAAGTGGCTGCTGCAGATCGCAGGAAGCCGTGCCGTGTCGTGCGAACTGAGCGACATCAGCAGTCATCGGGCAGCTGCTCTGGCCGGAGCGGGCGTGGCCGGGTTGCCGCGCTTTCTGGGTGATGCCGCGCCAGGACTGATTCAGCTGGCGCATGACGGAGCGCCGTTCTCACGTGACATCTGGCTGGTGGTGCACCGTGACCTCCGGCGGTCACCCTCGGTACGCACGGTCATGGACTTTGTGGCGACCGTCGTCGCGGACCGGCCCGGCCTTGCGTTGAACGCGTGAGCCGGTCCACTGCCGTGCCGATAGCGGCTCAGTCGGCCGTGACCACCGTGGCCGGCTTCTTCATCAACATCTCCAGCGCCTTCCCGACCGCCGCGAACGCGAACGCGCCGGTGATATGCGTGGCCGCGCCCAGCCCGGCGCCGCAGTCCAGCTTCAGCGCCGCGTCGGCGCCGAGGTTCGGGCGGATGCCGCACACGCTACCATCGGCCTGCGGGTACTTCACGTTTTCCAGCGAGTACACCGCCGGCACGCCGAAGTAACGCGAGGCGTTCTTGGGGAAGTTGAAATCGCTGCGCAGCTTCTTGCGGATCAGCGCCATCATTGCGTCGTGTTCGGTGCGCGAGACATCGCGGATCCGCACCAGGGTGGGATCAGTACGGCCACCGGCCGCCCCCACGGTGAGAATCGGCAGCTTGCGGCGGCGGCACCAGGCGATGGTCTCGACCTTGACCCGGAAGCTGTCGCAGGCATCGATCACCAGATCGAAATCGCGGTCCAGCAGCTCGACCATGTTGGACACGGTCAGGAACGAGGCAACCGCATCGACGCTGATGTCCGGGTTGATCGCGCGGCAGCGCTCGGCCATCGCCTCGGCCTTGTTGCGGCCGTACTGGCCGGCCAGCGCCGGCAGCTGGCGGTTGGTGTTGGACACGCAGATGTCATCGGCATCGATCAGGGTCAGGTGCCCGACCGCCGTGCGCGCCAGCGCCTCGACCACCCACGAGCCGACGCCGCCCATGCCCACCACCGCCACCCGGCGGCTGGCGAGCAGATCCACGGTGCCTACTCCATACAACCGGTCGATGCCGGCAAATCGTTCGCGCAGTACGTCGTTCATGCGCCTATTTTAATGCGCCCAGGCCCGGCCGGGACGCGCCGTGGACAGGACGCGTCGTACCATCGCCGCAGCCACCCTCACCGAAGCCCTCACCATGAACGACCCCGTGACCCCGCAGCGCCGCCCGTCCGCCGCGTACCGCTACCTGTTCGTCGGCCTGCTTGGCCTGGTGATCGGCCTGATCGCCACGGTGATGGTCTCGCGCGCCATCCAGGCCCGCCAGGATCCCTTCCCCGATTCGCTGATGCACGTGATGAACCGCCAGGTGCAGCTGCTGCAGGCCGCGCAGGCGCAGAACCGCTGCAGCCTGGCCGACACCGTGCCGCGGCTGCAGACGCTGCGCTCGCTCTCCAATGATCTGGACCTGGCCTTTCCCGGCCTGAAGGACAGCCAAGGCTTCCAGCAGCACGCCAGCGCCCTGCGCGCCACCCTCAATGAGGCCTTGGCCGCACCGCCGACCGACTGCCCGGGCATGGCCACGCTGGTGGAGAAGATCCAGGCGGACTGCAAGGCCTGCCACCAGGATTTCCGCTGATTCATCTTCCAGCCACGCTGGCGGCCCGGGATTGGCACGCTGTTCACGCAGCACAGGACACGATCTGCTCCATGCGCACCAGACGCATTCGACCACCCCTCTGGCCAGGAGATACACCATGAAGATTCAACTGATTGCCGCCGCTGCCGTTGCCACCGTCGCCCTGGCTGGCTGTGCCACCACCTCGCCGGGTTACGGCAGCAGTGGCTACAACAACGGGTACGGCAATTCCGGCGGCAACTACAACACCAACCGGTGTGCCGACTGCGGCATCGTGACCCGCATCAACCAGGTCGCTTCGGGCCGCAGCGCGCCGAGCGCGACCGGCGCGGTGCTGGGTGGCATCGTCGGCGCGGTCGCCGGCCATGAGATCTCCGACCACACCGGCGGCAGCCGCGGCAACAAGAACATCGCCGCCGCCGCAGGCGCGGTGGGTGGTGCGCTGGCCGGCAACCAGATCCAGAAGAACGTGACCAGCGATACCTTCGACATCACCGTGCGCATGGATGACGGCCGTACCGTGGTCGTCAACCAGCGCGATCTGGGTGGCATCCGCGAGAACACCTACGTCCGCGTGGTCAACGGCAAGGTGATCCTGCGCTGATCGGCGCAACGCACACGTAGACAAAAAAGGGCCCGCGCAAGCGGGCCCTTTTCGTGTTTCAACCAGGCAGGACCCGGTCTGCGCTCAGAGCGGCTTGACCTTGTCGGCCTGCAGGCCCTTCTGGCCAGTGACCACTTCGAACTCGACCGCTTGACCTTCCTTCAGGCTCTTGAAGCCCTGGGATTCGATCGCACGGAAGTGCACGAACACATCTTCGCCGCTCTCACGGCTGATGAACCCGAAACCCTTCGCGTCGTTGAACCACTTGACGGTGCCCTTCTCAGCCATCTCAGCTACTCCCTAACTGTCTTGTTGTTGGATACACCCGTACAGGCGGCTGACAGCAAGGGGAAGCGGGGTGCAACGATGCAGCGGATCTGGAAGATCTACCATCATCAGGCCACGATCCACGGTGACCTTGCCAAGCTCAGCGTCTGCAACTTAACCCGAGCAAAACGAAAAAGCAACTGGCCAAAACCTTCGGATGTCAACCCCATTTCAGGAACCATACTGGACAGCATGGACCATTCATTCATCTTGTACCTGCTAGCCGTCGTTCTGGTGCTCGTCGGCATTGCCGGCGTGATTCTTCCCGCCCTGCCCGGCATCCCGCTGGTGTTCGCCGGGCTGGTGCTGGCGGCATGGGCCGACGATTTCGTCCATGTGGGCTGGCTGCCGCTGACGGTCCTGGGCCTGTTGACCCTGCTGTCTTTCGCCGTGGACATCCTGGCCACGGTGGTCGGCGCACAGCGGGTAGGTGCCAGCCGCAAGGCCCTGTGGGGAACCTTCTTGGGCAGCATCGTCGGGGTGTTCTTCATGCCGATCGGCCTGTTCGTGGGCCCGCTCGCCGGCGCACTGCTGGGCGAGTACTGGCACACCCGCGAGCTGGGCCGCTCCACCAAGGTGGGCCTGGCGACCTGGCTTGGCATCCTGCTGGGGTTCGCGCTCAAGCTGGCGCTGGTGATCGCGATGCTGGGCCTGTTCGCGTTCGCCTGGTTCTTCTGAGGTCACCGCCAGACCGGGGCTTCACGCCCTGACCACACCATTGACCGGCATAAACCGGATCAGATCGACCGTGTCGTGCGCTGGCGGGATTATTCCTCAGCGGCCACACTGTGCCGGTTGACCCATTCATTCTTGTCACGCGGCCCTGCTCCCATGACCATGCCCCATTCCCGTTCCGTCCTGTTCACTGCCCTGGCCTTGGCCGGCACCGCCCTGCCCGCCGCAGCACAGGAGGCGGCACCGAAGCCGGCGTCACCAGAGGCCTGCGCACTGGTGGACACCGACGCAGCGCGCCTGGCCTGCTACGACACGCTGTTCGGGCGCACGCCCGACGTGACGCTGGCCGCCGATGCCGCCGCCACCGCCGCCAAGCAGGAGCGCCGGGAAGAACGTCATGCCGCCCGCAGTGCCGACGCCGACGCGCCCGCGACGCAGCGGGTCAAGCAGCGCCTCGGAGAAGTGTTCAAGAACGACGGCCATGAAGATGCGCTGGCCAATGCCGGCAAGGGCTCGCTGCTCGACAGCCGTTGGGAGCTCGCGCAGGACTCCAAGCTTGGCGCGTTCCAGCTGCGCGCCTACAAGCCGGTCTACCTGCTGCCCGCGTTCTGGACCAGCGACAAGAACCAGATGCCGCAGTCGCCCAATCCGGTCAACACGGTCACCACCTCGCAGCAGCTGGACAGCGCGGAACTGAAGTTCCAGCTCAGCTTCAAGACCAAGATCGTGGAGAACCTGTTCGGCGACAACGGCGACATCTGGGCCGGCTACACGCAGAGCTCGCGCTGGCAGGCCTACAACGCCGACAACTCGCGCCCGTTCCGTGAGACCAATTACGAGCCGGAAGTGATGATGATGTTCCGCAACGGCTACTCGATCGGCGGCTGGCGCGGGCGCATGAGCGGGATCGGCGTCAACCACATGTCCAACGGCCGCGCCGATCCCCTGTCGCGCAGCTGGAACCGGGTGATCGCCACCGTCGGCCTGGACCGGGAAAACTGGGCGCTGGTGCTGCGCCCGTGGTATCGCATCCCGGAAGACCGCAAGGACGACAACAACCCGGACATCTCCGATTACATGGGCCGCGGCGACGCGACCCTGACCTGGAACAAGAACGGCCACGAGGTCTCGCTGATGGCGCGGCACTCGCTGCGCGGCGGTGATCGCTCGCACGGCGCGCTGCAGCTTGATTACGGCTTCCCGATCAGCAACCTGCTGCGCGGCCATGTGCAGATTTTCGATGGTTACGGCGAGAGCATGATCGATTACAACCACAAGGCCACCTATGTCGGCCTGGGTGTGTCGCTGCTGGAGTGGTATTGATGGCGGTGACGATCTGGCACAACCCGCGCTGCAGCAACTCGCGCGGGGCGCTGGAGATCCTGCGTGAGCACGGCATCGAGCCGGTGGTGATCGAGTACCTCAAGACCCCGCCGGACCGTGCCACGCTGGCAGGGCTGATCACGCGCATGGGCATCGCCCCGCGTGCGTTGCTGCGCAACAAGGAGCCGGCCTATGGTTCGCTCGGGCTGGACGACGATGCGTTGTCCGATGCCGCGTTGATCGAGGCGATGGTCGCCCACCCGGAGCTGATCAACCGTCCGATCGTGGAGACCCCGCGCGGTGCACGCCTGTGCCGGCCGCCAGAGACGGTGCTGGAGATCCTACCGGCGTAAAACCGCGCCTCAGCTGCCGCCGCAGCGGCTGGTACACCGGTTGATATCCTCCCCGCAGGTCAGCGCCGGCAGCCGGTTGCGGCAGTAGTCGCTGCTGGCCTGGCATGATTTACGCAGGTCCGGGTTGTCGATCTTGTCGCACTTCGCATCGCGCTGGGTCGCCACCCCGGCGCCACAGCTGTCGCCGCTGCCAAATCCCGTACGGTTGGTCATGCAACTGTCGTACTGGCGTTGGCACTGCTGCATGCACTGGTTGGCGGCGGTGACCTCGCGCAGGCTGGGCGGGGCGGTGTGGAAATCGCCATCACTGCTGCAGGCGGTGACCAGCAGGATCAACAGCAGGGCGGAAAGCATCCTCGGCATCGTCGTGCTCCGTGTGGAAAGCATCCGGCCGTGGCCGGCATGTGTGCATGCCCGGAATGTAGCACTGCTTGTTTTCCGAATTAAGGCCGGGGTTCCCGGCGCGGTCGCAGACGCCTGTTGCGTTACATCGGCTGCGGCGCGCGTCGCATCTTCGAGGCGCACATCGACTGACGTCCTTCAACGCCAGTCGGTGATGCCCTCGCGCCGGTAGACCTCGGCGAACGCCGGCCGTGCTTTCAGACGATCGGCGTAGGCCTTCAATGCCGGCCAGGTGTCACTGGGCGTGGGCATGTTGCGCGACCAGCGCATCAGCATCACCAGCATGAAATCGACCACGCTCAACGACTCGCCCAGCACATACGGGCCGCGCGTGGACAGATGCTCGGCCAGATGCTGCCACGCGCCTTCCAGCCGCTCGCGCGCCCGCTGGCGGGTCGCGTCCACGTGCTCGGGGCCCGCCATTTCCTGCGGGTAGAACCACGCCCGATACGCCGGTTGCACGGTATTGGCGCACCAGAACATCCAGCGGTACGCCTCGGCACGGTCGGCAGTCCCCGGGGCTGGCAGCAGGGCCGCTTCCGGATGGCGGTCTGCCAGATGCAGCGCGATCGCTGCCGCTTCGGTCAATACCTGCCCGTCCAGCACCAGCGTCGGCACCAGGCCCGCCGGATTCAAGGCGAGATACGCTGCATCCTTGTGCTCGCGCTTGTCGAAATCCAGCAGCACCAGATCGTGCTCGATCTGCAGTTCCAGCAACAGCCAATGGACGACCAGGGCGGCGGTACTCGGCGATCCATACAACGTGGTGCGCATGCTCAGGGCCTCTTGAGGGAGGCGCACAGTATGCGCTCGCGCTCCGTGCCATCACATGGGTACAGAGCACGGGCGATGGGGACGCGTTCTGTCTCTGCCACTGCGCCGCGGACGCTCGCAGAATGCGTCTTCTGCCCCGCCGCCAGCCCAGGATCCTCCCATGCCCGATTCGTCCGCTCTGCTCGCCTTCGGTCTGATTTCGCTGGGCATGGTGCTGACGCCCGGGCCGAACATGATCTATCTGATCTCGCGCTCGATCTGCCAGGGACGCACCGCCGGGCTGATCTCGCTGGGCGGTGTCGCGCTGGGTTTTCTGGTGTACCTGGTGTGCGCGGCACTGGGCATCACCGCGCTGCTGATGGCAGTGCCGCATGCCTACGATGTGTTGCGTTTCGCCGGCGCGGCGTATCTGCTGTACCTGGCCTGGCAGGCGCTGCGCCCTGGCGGACGTTCGCCGTTCCAGCTGCGCACGCTGGACCATGACAGCCCGCGCAGATTGTTCGGCATGGGGCTGTTCACCGCGCTGCTCAATCCGAAGATCGCCGTGATGTATCTCTCGCTGCTGCCGCAGTTCATCCAGCCCCATGGGCATGGCAGCGTGATGGTGCAATCGGTGGTGCTCGGGCTGGTGCAGATCGCGACCAGCGTCAGTGTCAACGCACTGATCGTACTGGCCGCCGGCAGTATTGCCACCTTCCTGGCCGGACGCCCGCGCTGGCAGACGGTGCAGCGCGGCCTGATGGGTACGGTGCTCGGCGCGCTGGCGGTGCGCATGCTGGTGGACGCGCGCCGCTGAGGAGAAGCACTGGCCAACGGTCGGTGCCTGCCCGCCTCAGCCACGAAAAACGGCGCCCTTGGGGCGCCGTTTTCGTGTGCAGCGTTATCGCGACGGGAAGCCTCAGGCGACGACGACCGGAATCTTGCCGATGCGGGCCTGCCACTCGCGCGGGCCGGTCTGGTGCACGGACTCGCCGGTGGAATCCACCGCCACGGTCACCGGCATGTCCTGCACGGTGAACTCGTAGATCGCTTCCATGCCCAGATCCGCGAAGCCGACCACCTTGGCCGCCTTGATCGCCTTGGAGACCAGGTAGGCCGAGCCGCCGACCGCCATCAGGTACGCCGACTTGTTGTCACGGATCGCCTCGATCGCCGCCGGGCCGCGCTCGGCCTTGCCGACCATGCCCAGCAGGCCGGTCTGTTCCAGCACCTGGCGGGTGAACTTGTCCATGCGGGTCGCGGTGGTCGGGCCGGCCGGGCCCACCACTTCGTCGCGCACCGGATCGACCGGGCCGACGTAGTAGATGAAGCGGCCCTTGAGGTCGACCGGCAGCGGCTCGCCCTTGTCCAGCATCTCCACCATGCGCTTGTGCGCGGCGTCGCGGCCGGTCAGCAGCTTGCCGTTGAGCAGCAGGGTCTGGCCGGGCTTCCAGCTGGCGACGTCTTCCGGAGTGATCGTGTCCAGATCGACCCGGGTGCCCTTGGAGGCGTCATAGGTGATCTGCGGCCAGTCTTCCAATGACGGCGGATCGAGCATCACCGGGCCGCTGCCATCCAGCGTGAAATGCGCATGGCGGGTGGCCGCGCAGTTCGGGATCATCGCCACCGGCAGGTTGGCCGCGTGGGTCGGGAAGTCCTTGACCTTGATGTCCAGCACGGTGGTCAGGCCGCCCAGGCCCTGCGCGCCGATGCCCAGCGCGTTGACCTTGTCGAACAGTTCCAGGCGCAGTTCTTCGGCACGGTTGGAGGCGCCACGGGCCTTGAGCTCGTTGATGTCGATCGGCTCCATCAGCGACTCCTTGGCCAGCAGCATCGCCTTCTCGGCGGTGCCGCCGATGCCGATGCCGAGCATGCCCGGCGGACACCAGCCGGCGCCCATGGTCGGCACGGTCTTGAGCACCCAGTCCACGATCGAGTCGGACGGGTTGAGCATGGCGAACTTGGACTTGGCTTCCGAACCGCCGCCCTTGGCCGCGACGATCACCTCGACGGTGTCACCCGGAACCACCTTGACGTTGACCACGCCCGGGGTGTTGTCCTTGGTGTTGATGCGCTTGCCGGCCGGATCGGCCAGCACCGAGGCGCGCAGCTTGTTGTCCGGATAGTTGTAGGCGCGGCGCACGCCTTCGTTGGCCATGTCCTCCACGCCCATCGTGGCGTCGTCCCAGCGCACGTTCATGCCGATTTCCAGGAACACGGTGACGATGCCGGTGTCCTGGCAGATCGGCCGGTGGCCTTCGGCACACATGCGCGAGTTGATCAGGATCTGGGCCATCGCCTCCTTCGCGGCCGGCGACTCTTCGCGCTCGTAGGCAGCGTTGAGGCTCTTGATGTAATCGACCGGGTGGTAGTACGAAATGTACTGCAGCGCGTCGGCGATGGACTGGATGAGGTCTTCCTGCTTGATCGATGTCACGACTTGCTCGCTTGCTGGAGGCTGGCGGGGTTGAACCGCCGATTTTAACAAGGACCGCCACGCGGCGTTGAGAATCGCTCGCGGTGGCCCGGTTTGGTGCACAGTGGCTGCCCAGCCTTGTCACAGCGGTCTGCCCGGCCGCGTCCTTCCGGCATGACCCCGACCGATACCTTCCAGACCCACCGCCCCCGCCTGTTCGCCCTGGCCTACCGCCTGCTGGGCAGCCGCAGCGACGCCGAGGACACCGTCCAGGACGCCTGGCTGCGCTGGCAGGGCACCGACACCGCCGTGATCCGCGATCCGGAGGGCTGGCTGGTCACCGCCACCACCCGGCTCGGGCTGGACCGGCTGCGCGCCCGGCGCAGCGCGCGCCTGGACTACGTGGGGCCGTGGCTGCCCGAGCCGCTGGAGATCACCCTGGACCCGGATCCGCTGCAGGACCCGGCCCAGCGCCACGCGCTGGCCGACGAGGTTTCCGTGGCGTTCCTGGCGCTGCTGGAGCAGCTCACGCCGGACGAGCGTGCTGCCTTCCTGCTCAAGGACGTGTTCGACTACGACTACCCGGACATCGCCCCGCTGCTGGAGCACTCCCCCGCCAACTGCCGGCAACTGGTGCACCGGGCGCGGCAGCGGCTGCAGACCGGCGCCCCACGCTTCGCGGTCTCGCCCGCGCAGCACCGCGACCTGCTGGCACGCTTCATGGACGCCTCGCAGCAGGGCGACCTGACGGCGATCCGCTCGCTGCTCGACGCCAACGCCGAGATGATCTCCGATGGCGGCGGTCGCGTGACTGCGGCGATCCGCCCCCTGCTGGGCGCTGAGCGTATCGCGCAGCTGTACTGGGCGATCGCCCGTCGCAATGGCCAGCATCCCGCCCAGCTCGGCCAGGTCAACGGCGAGCCGGCGATCCTGCGTTTTGCCGGGGACCAGTTGCACTCGGTCACGATGATCACGGTCGATGGGGAGCGCATCGTGCGCGTGCTCAGCGTGCTCAATCCGGAAAAACTCACCGCGCTTGTCACAGCGCGCGAGGCTGGCGCGTCCTCCTGATGAAGACGGCCATTGCGGCCGTCATGGAGTACTCACATGTCCGCTTCGCCCCGCGTTCCCTACACCCGTCTGGCCGCTGAGGCCTTCAAGGGCCTGCTGGCCACCAGCAAGGCCGTCCACGACAGCTCCATCGATCCTGTATTGATGGAGCTGGTGTTCATGCGGGTCTCGCAGATCAATGGCTGTGGCTACTGCATGGACATGCACGGCACCACCCTGCGCAAGGGGGGGATCGAACCGCGCAAGCTCGATACGCTGCCGGCCTGGCACGAGAGCCGCTTCTTCGATGCGCGCGAGCGTGCCGCGCTGGGCTGGGCCGAAGCGCTGACCCGGCTGAGCAGCGCAGCGCCGTCCGATGCGGCCTACGACGCACTGGCCCTGCATTTCGATGAGAAGGGCATCAGCGATCTGAGCATGGGCATCGCGGTGATCAACGCCTGGAACCGCCTCGGCGCCGGCCTGCTGCCGCCGCTGCCATAAGGAACGGGTAGTGCCGGCCGCTGGCCGGCTCCGCACGATCGTCGTGCTGCACGGGTAGTGCCGGCCGCTGGCCGGCTCCGCACGATGCTGGATGCAACCTGGCGCCGGCCAGCGGCCGGCACTACCGGGCTGCGGTCCGCGTGCACTGAATTCATGCATCAACCACGGTCACGGCGCGCACAATACCGCCCATGCCCGCCTCCCCCGCTGCCGGTGCACCCGGCCAGAAGAATCCCAGCCTGCGCGAGCGCGTCAATGCGATGCGCAACCTGCCCCCGTTCCTGCGCCAGGTCTGGCAGACCAGCCCCGGGCTGACCCTGGCCAGCCTCGGGCTGCGTGTGATCCGTGCGTTGCTGCCGGTGGCGATGCTGTATGTCGGCAAGCTGATCATCGATGCGGCGGTACTGCTCAGCCAGCACGATGCGGGCTTCCCGCCGTTCGGCGAGGCGCTCTCCAGCGGGCTGCTGAACCCGCTGCTCGGGTTGCTCGCACTCGAGTTCGGCCTGGCCATGGCCTCGGACCTGCTGGGCCGCATGGTCAGCTACGCCGATACGTTGTTGTCAGAGCTGTTCACCAACGTCACCAGCGTGCGCCTGATGGAACACGCCGCCGAGCTGGACCTGGAAGATTTCGAAGACCCCGACCTGCAGGACAAGCTGGACCGCGCACGGCGCCAGACCATGGGCCGGATGAACCTGATGAGCCAGCTGTTCGGCCAGGTGCAGGACAGCATCACCGTGGCCAGCCTTGCGGTCGGCCTGATCGTGTACGCGCCGTGGTTGATCCTGCTGCTCGCGGTGGCGCTGATCCCGGCGTTCATCGGCGAATCGCATTTCAACGCCGCCGGCTACAGCCTCAATTTCCAGTGGACGCCCGAGCGTCGGCAGCTGGAGTACCTGCGCCAGATCGGGGCCAGCGTGGAAACCGCCAAGGAGGTGAAAATCTTCAACCTCCATCGCTTCCTGATCGACCGCTACAAACGGCTGGCCGAGAAGTTCTACCTGGCCAACCGCGCCCTCGCGCGCAAGCGCGCGATTTGGGGCACGCTGCTCGCCGCGCTGGGGACGCTCGGGTACTACGCGGCGTATGCCTACATCGCCTGGCGCACGGTACGCGGCGATTTCTCGATCGGCGACCTCACCTTCCTGGCCGGCAGTTTCCTGCGCCTGCGCCAGCTGCTCGAAGGGCTGCTGATCGGCTTTTCGCAGGTCGCCGGGCAAGCGCTGTACCTGGACGATCTGTTCTCGTTCTTCCAGATCGAACCGGAGATCCATTCGCGCCCGGACGCGGTCGCCATCCCGCAGCCGATCACCCAGGGCTTCGTGTTCGAGAATGTCGGATTCCGCTACCCCGACGCCGAAAGCTGGGCGGTACGCCATCTGGATTTCGACCTGCGTGCCGGCGAAGTGCTGGCGCTGGTCGGCGAGAACGGTGCCGGCAAGACCACCCTGGTCAAGCTGCTGGCCCGCCTGTACGACCCCGACGAAGGCCGCATCCTGCTTGATGGCCGCGACCTGCGCGATTACGACCTGGATGACCTGCGCGCCAACATGGGCGTGATCTTCCAGGACTTCGTGCGCTACAACCTCAGCGCCGGCGAGAACATCGGCGTCGGCCTGGTCGAGGCGATGACCGACGACGCCCGCATCCGCGATGCCGCGCGCCGCGGCATGGCCGATGAAGTGATCGCCGGCCTGCCCGGCGGCTACGACCAGCTCATCGGCCGCCGCTTCAAGATGGGCGTGGACCTGTCCGGCGGTCAGTGGCAGAAGATCGCGATCGCGCGTGCCTACATGCGCGATGCACAGGTCATGATCCTGGATGAACCGACCGCGGCGCTGGATGCGCGCAGCGAGTTCGAGGTGTTCCAGCGCTTCAAGGAACTGTCCGACAACCGCACCGCGGTGCTGATCTCGCACCGGTTCTCCTCGGTGCGCATGGCCGACCGCATCCTGGTGCTGGCCGGCGGCCGGATCGAGGCCAGCGGCACCCATGCCGAACTGATGACCCAGGGCGGACGGTATGCCGAACTGTTCGAGCTGCAGGCCGCCGGGTACCGCTGAAACCCAGACGCGACAGGCCTGTCCGGCCAGTCAATGAGAATTTATCTCATTTGAGATAAACTAGACCCGACGAAACCGACCAGAACCCCACCCCCATGTCTTCCGCTTTTGGCGCCGAAACGGTGCTTGAGGTCCGTCACTGGACCGACGCCTACTTCAGCTTCACCACGACCCGCGACAGCGGCTTCCGCTTCGAGAACGGCCAGTTCGTGATGATCGGCCTGGAAACCGAGGCGCGCCCGCTGCTGCGCGCGTACTCCATCGCCAGTGCCAACTGGGAAGAAAACCTGGAGTTCTTCAGCATCAAGGTCCAGGACGGCCCGCTGACCTCGCGCCTGCAGCACATCAAGCCGGGCGACAAGGTGCTGGTCGGCAAGAAGCCTACCGGCACCCTGCTGATCAGCGACCTGCACCCGGGCAAGCACCTGTACCTGCTCGGCACCGGCACCGGCCTGGCGCCGTGGCTGTCGGTGATCAAGGACCCGGAAACCTACGAGCGCTTCGACAAGGTGATCCTCACCCACGGCGTGCGCTACGAAAAAGACCTGGCCTACCGCGACCTGTTCGAGAAGGAACTGCGCGAGCACGAATTCCTCGGCGAGATGATCGGCGACAAGCTGCTGTACTACCCGGCCGTCACCCGTGAGGCGTTCCCCAACCAGGGCCGCCTGACCTCGCTGATGGAAAGCGGCGAGATGCAGAAGACCCTCGGCCTGCCGCCGCTGGATCCGGAAAACGACCGCGCCATGATCTGCGGCAGCCCGCAGATGCTGGCCGACCTGCGCACCGTGCTGGACAGCCGCGGCTTCCAGACCTCGCCGCGTATCGGCACCCCGGGCCACTACGTCTTCGAGCGCGCGTTCGTCGAAAAGTAATCGCGGCGCCGGGCTCCGCCCGGCTGATCGACGAACCTGCGCGCCAGCCGGGCAGCGCCCGGCTCTACGGGGCTGATACGCCAACCGCAGCCCTGCCGGGTAGAGCCGACCGTTGGTCGGCTCCCGCGGCAACGATCGCATGCACGTTGGGCTATATTCCGCGTCAGCCCGGCAACGGCCGGGCCTGACCTGGAGCCGTACCGATGATCAGGAAGATCCGCCCCGCCCTCGCCTGCCTGCTGCTCGCCATGAGCCTGGCTGCCAGCGCCGCCGCGCCCGCAACGCCCTCACCGAAAGCCGGCGATATCCCGCCGCAGATCCTGGGCAAGGACCGCCGGGGCAATGTGGTGGACCTGGCCAGCCAGCGCGGCAAGGTCGTCATCGTCACGTTCTGGGCCTCGTGGTGCGGCCCGTGCCGCAAGGAACTGCCGATCCTGGGCCAGCTGCAGAAGGTCATCGGGCATGACGCGCTGCAGGTCTACGCGGTGAACCTGAAGGAACCGCGCGCCGATTTCGCCGCCATCGCCCGCAGCCGCAACGCCCCGCCACTGGACTACATCCACGACGCCAAGGGCGAGGTCAGCGACCAGTACGGCATCCAGACCATCCCGCACATGTTCATCATCGGCCACGACGGCAGCATCGCCGGCGTGCATCGCGGCTACTCCGAGCAGAGCCTGCCGAAAATCGTCGACGACATCCTCGCCCTCCTGCCCGAAGACGTGCGCAACCGGAAAGCAGGCGGCTGATTCCACCGCTGCGGTGTAGAGCCACGCCATGCGTGGCTGGAACGTCGGCGATCCGATGATGCGAGCCGGTAGAGCCACGCCATGCGTGGCTGGAACGTTGGGCGAACCGGTGATGCGAGCCGGTAGAGCCACGCCATGCGTGGCTGGAACGTTGGGCGAACCGGTGATGCGAGGAGCCGGCCAGCGGCCGGCACTACCGGGATCACGGAGCCGGGCAGAGCCCGGCGCTACGCCGGCGCTGCCTCGCTCCGGCGTTACGCCAGCGCCGCCTCGATGTCGCCGCGCAGCGATTCGGGCTTGTCGGTCGGCGCATACCGCGCCAGCACCTGCCCATCGCGCCCGACCAGGAACTTGCTGAAGTTCCACTTGATCCCGCGCGTGCCCAATACCCCGGCCTTCTCGGCCTTGAGCCACTGCCACAGCGGATCAGCGCCGGCGCCGTTGACCTCGACCTTGTCCGACATCGGGAAACTGACCCCGTAGGTCAGCGAGCAGAATTCCCCGATCTGCGCCGCATCGCCCGGCTCCTGGTGCCCGAACTGATCGCAGGGAAACCCGACCACCACCAGCCCCCGTGGCCCGAACTCCCGCCACAGCGCCTCCAGCCCCTCGTACTGCGGCGTAAAGCCGCACTTGCTGGCCACATTGACCAGCAGCAACACCTTGCCCCGGTACTGCGCCAACGCCTGCGGCTGGCCGGACAGGTCCACGAACGGGAAGTCGAAGGCAGTGGTCATGGCAGGGGATTCCGGTGGAAAGACCTCATCTTAGCTTGCCTGCTGGACTCGTCCTGCACGGCTGGGGAGCCGGCCAGCGGCCGGCACTACTGCTCCCAATCTGGCCACACGCCGCTTTTTAAGGCGCCAATCAACTGTCCGGCGCCGCAGTTGCTTTCGCCATGCCCCGGCCGTGGTCCGGCCAAAACATGCCTTTCGACACAAGCCCCTCCGCAACGGCTCGGGTTACCCTCAAAGACTTGTCTGACCGGAGAATTCCCCTTGACCACCCGTCTTGCCCTCGCCGTCGCCGTGACCCTCGGCCTTGCCCTGCCCGCCTATTCGGCCACCGCCGCCACCCCGGCCGCGACCAGCGCCCAGCAGGCCAACCCGTTCTTCGCCGACAGCCCGCTGCCGCTGCACTTCCCGCAGTTCGACAAGATCAAGGACAGCGACTTCGCGCCCGCCTTCGACGCCGGCATGGCCCAGCAGCTGAAGGAAGTCGAGGCGATCGCCAACAACAAGGCCAAGCCGACCTTCGACAACACCCTCATCGCCCTGGAAAAGAGCGGTGAGACCCTGGACCGCGCCACCACCGTCTTCTTCAGCCTGGTCGGTGCCGACACCAACGACGCACGCAAGAAGCTGCAGGCCGATTACTCCGCCCGCTTCGCCGCGCACAGCGACGCGATCGCGCTGAACGGCAAGCTGTTCGCCCGCATCCAGACCCTGTACGACACCCGCGCCCAGCTCGGCCTCGACGCCGAGGGCGTGCGCCTGGTCGAGAAGTACTACGAGAGCTACGTCCGCGCCGGCGCCAAGCTGTCCGAAGCCGACAAGACCAAGCTCAAGGAAATGAACGCCGAACTGGCCAACCTGGGCACCAAGTTCAGCCAGAACGTGCTGGCCGAAGTGAACGCCTCGGCGATCACCGTCGATGACGTCAAGGAACTGGCCGGCCTCTCGCAGGAGCAGATCTCCGCCGCTGCCGAAGCCGCCAAGGCCCGTGGCCAGGACGGCAAGTACGTCATCACCCTGCTCAACACCACCGGCCAGCCGCCGCTGACCAACCTGGCCAACCGCGCGCTGCGCCAGAAGATCTACGAAGCCTCCATCACCCGCGGCAGCCGCGGCGGTGAGTACGACAACACCGCCCTGGTCTCGCGCATCATGCAGCTGCGTGCCGACAAGGCCAAGCTGATGGGCTTTGCGAACTTCGCCGCCTACAACCTGACCAACCAGACCGCCAAGACCCCCGAAGCGGTCAACGCCATGCTCGGCCAGCTCGCCCCGGCCGCCGTCGCCAACGCCAAGCGCGAAGCCGCCGACCTGCAGGCGATGATCGACAAGGAGCAGAAGGCCGCCGGCAAGCCCACCTTCAAGCTGGAAGCCTGGGACTGGGCGTTCTACAGCGAGAAGGTCCGCCAGGCCAAGTACAACTTCGACGAATCCCAGCTCAAGCCGTACTTCGAAATGAAGAACGTGCTCGAAAACGGCGTCTTCCACGCCGCCCAGCTTGAATTCGGCCTGACCTTCAAGCAGCGCACCGACCTGCCGGTCTACCACGAAGACGTCACCGTCTATGACGTGTTCGATGCCGACGGCAGCCAGCTGGCGATCTTCATCTTCGACCCGTACGCACGCGCCTCCAAGCGCGGCGGTGCGTGGATGAACTCGTACGTCTCGCAGTCCGAACTGACCGGCTTCAAGCCGGTGGTCGCCAACCACCTCAACATCCCCAAGCCGCCGGCCGGCAAGCCGACCCTGCTGACCTGGGATGAAGTGACCACCACCTTCCATGAATTCGGCCATGCCCTGCACGGCATGTTCTCGAACGTGAAGTACCCCTACTTCTCGGGCACCTCGGTGCCGCGCGACTTCGTCGAGTTCCCCTCGCAGGTCAACGAGATGTGGGCCGATGATCCGGTCATCCTGAAGAACTACGCCAAGCACTACCAGAACGGCACGGCCATGCCGCAGGCCCTGCTCGACAAGGTCGTCGCTGCCGCCAAGTTCAACCAGGGCTTCGCCACCACCGAGTACCTCGGTGCGGCCATGCTCGATCAGCGCTGGCACCAGATCGGCCCGGACCAGGTGCCGGCTGCCAAGGACGTCATGAAGTTCGAAGCCGATGCCCTGGCCAAGGACGGCATCTTCTACGCGCCGGTCCCGCCACGTTACAAGACCCCGTACTTCAGCCACATCATGGGCGGCTACTCGGCCGGCTACTACGCCTACATCTGGTCCGAAGTGTTGGATGCCAACACCCAGAAGTGGTTCCGCGAGAACGGCGGCCTGAGCCGCAAGAACGGTGACCACTTCCGCCAGACCCTGCTCTCCAAGGGCGGCAGCGTCGATGCGATGGAGCTGTTCCAGAACTTCGCCGGCCACGCCCCGCAGATCGAGCCGCTGCTCGAAAAGCGCGGCCTGACCTCGGGTGACAGCAAGAAGTAAGCGTCCGCTGCAACGACGTGCAGTACAAAAAACGCCCGGCACTGCCGGGCGTTTTTTTTGGTTCTTCTACCCATGGCGATACGGACGTGACGGTAGGTACCAACCGTTGGTTGGTGCGACCCTCAATGCGCCTGCGGGTCGAACCAGGCTTCCCAGGTAAACGGTGAGGCAGCCATCGTGCGCGCCTGTTCGAACGCCGCCCTCGCCTGCGCCGTGCGCCCGGTATTGAGCAACGCCACGCCAAGGTTGAATGCCGCATGCCGATCGTCGCTACCCAGCGCCAACGCCCGCTGCAACACCTCACGCGCACGGGCGTACTGCGCGCGGTCACAGGCAACGGCGCCGAGCCCGGTCAGGAGCAGCGGATCTTCGCTGTGTGCCGACAACGCGGCCTCCAGCGTGGCCGTGGCCGTTGCAAGTGCAGCGTCCGCATCACGCGTACCGGCGAACGCGGCCTCCACCTCGCTGCGGGCGCTCAGCAACGCGTGGACTACGACGGAAGAAACGGCGTCATGCATGCGGCGCAATGCTAACGGGAAACACACCCGACCGGCGATGCCGGGCGGGATCAACGCGGCTGCCAGCGCTGTGCCGGCAGCCGCAACCGCGCTTAGTTCGAGGCGGTGGTATAGACGTAACCCAGCGGCGATCCTGCCTGGTCAACCTTCGCCTTCACCTTGAAGTGGAACGCCGGCAAGTTGGAGCCGCTCATCCGGCAGTTTTCGGTCTCGGTCACATTGCAGGTGTACGCCTGCTCGGTCGGCTCGAAACCCATGCCGATGTACATGTCCAGATCTGGATTGGTGCGCAGCATGGTGGTGGTGTAACGGTTCGCCCTCGGCTTGATCACACCGGAGATCGTCTCACCTGCCATCAGCGTTACAGTCATGCCCGCCGTGCGTGAGCCGCCCGGCGCCGTCTGCAGGTTCCAGGACAGGCACACCATGTCGGACGGATCAGTGCACGCCACTTCTTCCACGTCGTAGGCCTTGCGCGCGGCCGACGCCTGGCTGGCCAGGGTGCAGGCGAACAGCACCGCGATGGCGCTGGCGAAATGGGTTTTCTTGTTGCTCGTCATCTGTTGATCAACTTCATGTTGGGAACGGATGCCATCGCGAACCGCAGCCGAGAGGCCACGGCGCGCAACGACCGCGCCAACTTGGCCATGCGGCGGCGGCGAAAAACTGCGCACCGAGCCACGTATCGTCCGGTCCCGCAGCGCAGCGTGCCCGCGAGGCATTGAACGACCCAACCGCGACACATCGTGATTCTTTCAGCCTATCGAAACTGAACGAATGCAATCCCGTAACAACGCCTCGAGGGGCGACACGCGGTATCCATGCCGATCCCGTCAGCGCGGCGCCACATACCCACCCGGCACCCCATGCGGCGACAGCACCAGCTGCCACAGCTGCGCATGCCGGCAACGGAAGCTGGCCATCGAGGCGGCCAGGTAGAAACGCCACATGCGCTTGAAGCGTTCGTCGTAACGCTGCGAATCCAGCTGCGGCCACGCGTTTTCCACGTTCAACCGCCACGCCTGCAGCGTCCGGTCGTAATCAGTGCCGAAGTTGTGCCAATCCTCCAGCACGAACAGCCCTTCGAACGCGGCGGTGAGCTGGGCGGCCGAGGGCAGCATCGAATTGGGGAAGATATAGCGCGCAATCCAGGGATCGGTGCGGTGGCGCGACAGGTTGCCGCCGATGCTGTGCAGCAGGAACAACCCGTGCGGATGCAGGCAGCGCCGCGCCACCTCGAAGTACCCGCGATAGTTCTTGTCGCCCACGTGCTCGAACATGCCCACCGAGAAGATCGCGTCGAAGGTCTCGTTGAGGTCGTGGTAGTCCTGCAGGCGGATCTCGATCGGCAGACCGGCACACAGCTGGCGCGCGTACTCGGCCTGCTCCTGCGAAATGGTGATGCCCACGCCGGAGACGCCATAGCGTTCGGCGGCGAACTTCAACGCTTCGCCCCAGCCACAGCCGATATCCAGCACATGCTGGCCGGGGCGCAATTCCAGTTTGCGGCAGATCAGGTCGAGCTTGGCCTCCTGCGCCCCGTCCAGGTCCTGCGCGTCGCGCCAGTAACCGCAGCTGTAGACCAGGCGCTGGCCGAGCATGGCCTCATACAGGTCGTTGCCGAGGTCATAGTGGCGCTTGCCGACTTCGAAGCTGCCACCGCCCGCCTGCAGGTTGAACAGGCGCGCCTTGAGTCCATCGGCCACTTCGCGCCAGCTGTGCACGCGCTCGTCCAGATGAGCCTGCATCAGGTGATACAGGAAGCCGTCCAGCGAGGCGGCGTCCCACTGGCCGTCCATGTAACTCTCGCCCAGGCCGAGCGAGCCCTGGGCCATGACCCGCGCGTAGAAGCGCGGGTCGTGCACCGTGATGTCCTGCGGCTGGTCACCGTCAACGGTGACCCCCGCCTCATGCAGCAACCCTGTGACCCGTCGTTGCAGCCCAGCGTCCACGTCGCCTCCGTCGATCAGCCCCGGGCGAACAACCCCGCGACATCCTGCCCCACGTGCGGCACCAGCACGGCGGCCGGGACGTCCACGGTCTGCGTGCCGTCCGAGTACGGCCCTACCTGGTAGGGCGGGAACACGAAGCGTATCGCAGAGATGCGCCCGTCGGAACCGGTCAGCGGCTGGAACTGGCTGAAGTTGTCGGCACTTGGCCCGGTGCCGTCGGCGATCATCCGGCTGGCATTGCGCAGCGATTCCTGCATCTGCGCCGGTTCCATTTCATCGCCGCTCAACCGGGTCGCCACGCGCTCGCGCAGCTGGTCCGCCACGTAATCGCTGATCGCCTTCCAGCCCTTGGCATCGGCCACCAGCTTGTCGGCGGTCAGCATCTGCTGCTGCTCCGGCAGCCACACAAAGCGCGCCACCAGCGGCTCACCGTGGGCGCCGCCGGTATAGCGGCTGCCATCGGCGGTCACCACCACCAGCTGCGGCGTTTCCAGCACCTTCTCGAAGGTCAGCGAAAGCTCGTAGGGCATGGTCGGCTTGTCGTTGCCCAGCCCGTCCAGCGCCTGCTGCAGCTCTGCCCGCGCACTGTCGGCATAGCCACCCAGCGCCTTGGCCAAGCCCGGATACCGGGCGATGTCCGGCGGGTAGGTGATCCCGACCACGGCCTGCGGCGAGGTCTCGATCACATCGCGCAGCTCGACCGGTGCGTCGGGAGCCACCGCGGGCGCGACGGCTTCGGCGGCCGTGTCGACCGGCGCCGCCGGTGCTTGTGTGTCGCCGTCGTGCTTGTTGCAGCCTGCCAGCACCACCACGCCCATGGCCATGGCCAACGCGCTGGCGCGCAGCGCGCGACGGTTTCCTGCGATGTTCATCCTGAAATCCCCTTGTTGTAACCCACCATCATGATCGGCCATCCCTGAAGCATGACCCGCTGTCGTCATCGGACCAGCAGGTCGTCGTACTCCTCGTGCCGCTGCAGGAACGCCTCGGCGTAAGCGCAGGCCGGCACCACCTTGAATTTCTGTTCGCGCGCATAGCGCAGCGCCACCTTGGTCAACTCACCCGCCACGCCACGGCCGGCGATCGGCTCCGGCACCTCGGTATGGGTGATGATCATCCGCTTGCGCTTGATCTGGTAATCCAGCAGCGCCAGATGCCCTTTGACCCGGGCCTGGAAGCGGTGATTGGCCAGATCGTGCTCCACCTCGTAAGCCAGTCCGGGCGGCGTGACCGAAGCCATGAGCGGTGTCTCCTGCGGCGACTGCAGCGATAGTGCGCAGCCGGCCGCCATGATCGCGTGAAGCCTGAACAGGGGCAAGCAGCGACGTGCTGCGTCACATCCCGCCCTAAAGCCCGGCGCCTGCAGGCCGATACCGGAGTCGGACAGGGCGTGAAAGCTGGCATGGCTTTTGCGAAGACCTGCCTGTACGCACCCGCTTTCCGGAGGTCCGCATGGACAACACTGCACCTGCCCCCGCCCCCCACGGCGACGCCGACACATCGCTGCTGGAAGGCTTGTTCCAGTTGGCCGTGAATGGCCAGACCCAAGGCTGGGAATTCGACCAGATCGACAACGAGGTCTATGCCCGCCTGCTCAGCACCTATGGCGTAGACGGCAAGAAGGCCGCCTGACGGTTGCCGGGCTCACGACCAACGGTCGTGAGCTACCCCGGCCAGATACGTCGTCGTAGGTACCGACCGTTGGTCGGTACGCCCCGACTCAACCGCCGAGGCGGAAGGTCGGGTTGCTCAGCTCACGCAGGAAGTGGCTGAAGATGCTCGGCTGCATGGCCAGCATGAACAGCACACCGAAGGCCGCACCGGCCAGATGCGCGCTGTGGTTGATGCGATCGCCGCCGCGGCGGTCCATCCAGATGCTGTAGCCGACATAGAACACGGCATAGATGATCGCCGGCGCCGGAATGAACAGCACCAGGATGATCGACCACGGCTTGATTAGGATGAAGGCGAACAGCACCGCCGATACCGCGCCCGATGCGCCCAGGCTGAGGTAGTTGGGGTTCTTCTGGTTCTTCAGATAGCTCGGCAGGATCGACACCAGCAACGCACCCAGGTAGAACGCCGGATACGTCAGGTAGCTGCCGCTCAGCTGCAGCATCACCTGTTCGATGAAGCCGCCGAAGAAGAACAGCGTGATCATGTTGAACGCCAGGTGCGACAGATCGGCGTGGATGAACCCGTACGTGATCAGGCGATCGTACTGACGGTTCCGGTCCACCGCCGGCGGCCACAGGATCAGGCGGTCGGCGAGCGCACGGTTCTTGAACGCCATCCACGACACGATGACGGTAATGGCGATCAGCAGCAGGTTGACTGGGGTCATGTCAGGCTCAGGCGGTGCGGTAGTTGTCGACCATACGATAGCGCTTGGCATACCAACCGAAGGCCAACGCCGCCAGGAACGCAAAGCCGGCGAAGAAGAACATCAGGAACGCCGCCTCGCTCAAGCCGGTACTGGCGATCTGGTGGGTCACCGTATCGTTGCGCACCGCCGCGTTGGACAGCAGCACCCACAGGTTGCCGATGGTGGTGGTCAGGTTCCAGAAGCTCATCACCACGCCCTTCATGGCCTGCGGCGCCTGGCTGTAGGCGAACTCCAGGCCGGTGGCCGATACCAGCACCTCACCGAAGGTGAGCAGCGCGTAGGGCAGCATCTGCCAGAAGATGGACATCACGTTGCCGCCATCCATCATCACCTGGATGCCACCGACCACGATCCAGGCCAGGCCGCTGAAGGCGATACCGGCGGTCATCCGGCGCAGCGCGGTCGGCTCGAAGCCGAAGCGGCGCAGCATCGGGTACAGCACCAAGTTGTTGAACGGGATCAGGATCATCACCAGCAGCGGGTTCAGCGCCTGCATCTGCGACGCAGTGAACCAGCTTGGCATGGCCATCTGCTGGCCCTGCAACACCCAGGTCGAGGCCTTCTGGTCAAACAGCGAGAAGAACGGCGTGGTCAGGGCGAAAATCACCAGCACGCGCAGCACCGAGCGCACGCCCTCGACCGCTTCGGCCGGATGCACCGCACGGGCGCGGTCCAGCTGGATCCAGGTACCGCCACCGATACCGGCCAGCAACAGGACCAGCGCGATGCACAGGCAGATCACGATGCCCAGGCTGCCCACCAGCCCCATCGAGGCCACCGCCAGCACCGCGCCGAGAATGGCCAGGGTACGCCCCGGACGGCCCTTGCCCGGCACCTGTGCCGACAGCGCGGTGCGCACCACGTTGCCGAACGAATGCGGGTCCTTCGGCGGCAGCGGCACAAGCACATAGCGCTTGCGGCCCATCCAGAACACGAAGGTGGCCACGAACATCAGAATGCCCGGGATGCCGAAGGCCCACGATGGGCCCAGGTTCTTCAGCGCCAGCGGGATCAGCAGCGAGGCGAACAGCGAGCCGAAGTTGATGATCCAGTAGAAGGCGTCGAACACGACCTTGGCCAGATGCTTGTTGCTCTGGTCGAACTGGTCGCCCATGAACGAGGCCACCAGCGGCTTGATGCCGCCCGCGCCCAGCGCGATCAGGCCCAGGCCGACGAAGAAGCCCTGGCGGCTGTCCTCGAAGATGGCCAGACAGGCGTGACCGGCGCAATAGATCAGGCTGAACCACAGGATGGTGTGGTACTTGCCAAAGAATTTGTCGGCCAGCCAGCCACCGAGCAGCGGGAAGAAATACACGCCGATCATGAAGCTGTGCATGATGTCCTTCGCCTCACCGGCGCGGCCATCGGCGGTGATCTCCTGCAGCAGCAGCGAGGTGATCAGGAACTGCACCAGGATGTTGCGCATCCCATAGAAGCTGAAGCGTTCGCAGGCCTCATTGCCGATGATGTAGGGAATCTGGCGCGGCATCTTGCCTTTGCCTGCGCTGGCGGCTGCGATATTGCTCATCCTGTGGGGCTGTCCTGCGAACACGAAAGGACCAAGATTACCGGAACCCCCTACCCCAGCGCACGCTGCACAGCTGCATGACAGGCGGCGCCGGACATGGCAGGCGGGCCCGAAACGACCGCGCGGGATGGCGCCCATGTCACGGATCGTCGACGGGGGAAGCGTAAACTTATCGTTATGCGCACGCACATCAAGGGTCAGACCCGACGTTGGACCGGCTGGATCCTGCTGCTGTTGCTGGCGGCCCCCGCCGCAGGCGCGCATGCGCGCCAGGCCGAGGAGGCCCTGCCCTCGCTGAAGATCGCCACGCTGGAACTGCCGACCCAGGACGATGCGCAGTGGCAGCAACGGCGGGACCAGGTGCTGCAGCTGCTCGAATCCATGCAGCCGGACGTGATCGCGGTGCAGCGCGTGCTGCAGACCCAGGGGCGCAATCCGGCCTGCTGGCTCGCCAGCCGGCTGCGCTACAGCTGCGATTTCGTCACCGCCGATCCGCCCAGCCAGCCGTTGCGCCATGGCAGCGCGATGCTGACCCGGTTGCCGGTCACCGATGACGCCGTCACCCTGCTGCATCCGCCCGGGCAGTTCAGCGCGGCCGGCATGGTACGGATCAAGCTGCGCGAAGAGCTGATCAACATCTACGTGGCCCGGCTGCGGCCGGAGCCGGATGACGCGCAGATCCGCCGGCACCAGACCAGCGACCTGATGACCTGGATCGGCGCGACCGCCGAGGGCCTGCCCTCGCTGATCGCCGGCGATTTCTCCGCGGAGATCACCGAACTGGTGGGCAGCACGCCGGGCTTCCAGCCAGCCCGCAAGAACCCCGGCGAACGCGTGGACCCGCCCTCACTGGCCGGCGCAGCGCGTGGGCACGGCCTGGACGTGCTGTTCCAGGTGAAGTACTTCGGCGGCATCCGCCAGGACAGCATCAAGCTGCCGGCCAGCGAGAGTGACCCCACCGCGATGCGCCTGGGAACCATGGCGACCCTGCGCCTGCAGACGCCGGAAAGCACCAGCGCGCCCTGACGTCGCAGCGCTGCGGGCGGCGCAACGAAAAACGGCCAGGCATCGCTGCCTGGCCGTTCGCGTTTCAGGTGACCGTGCCGATCAGGCAATGGCTTCCTGGTAACGACGCTCGACTTCATTCCAGTCGACGACGTTGAAGAACGCGCCGATGTATTCCGGGCGACGGTTCTGGTACTTCAGGTAGTACGCATGTTCCCACACGTCCAGGGCCAGGATCGGCGTGTTGCCGTCCATCAGCGGGCTGTCCTGGTTGGCGCTGCTTTCCACCACGACCTTCTTGTCCGGGGTGACGCTCAGCCAGGCCCAGCCGCTGCCGAAACGGGTCAGGGCCGCCTTGGTGAAGGCTTCCTTGAACTTTTCCAGGCCGCCCAGCTGCGAATCGATCGCCTTGGCGACATCACCGACCGGCGCGCCGCCGCCGTTGGGCGACATCACGGTCCAGAACAGGGTGTGATTGGCATGGCCGCCGCCGTTGTTGCGCACGACGCCCTGCAGATTTTCCGGCAGCGACTTGGTCTTCTTGACCAGTTCTTCCACCGGCAGGTCGGCGAACTCGGTGCCTTCCAGCGCGGCGTTGACGTTGTTGATGTACGTCTGGTGATGCTTGGTGTGGTGGATTTCCATCGTCGCTGCGTCGATATGCGGCTCGAGCGCGTCGTAGGCGTAGGACAGCTTGGGGAGGGTATAGGCCATGTGGTTCTCCTGGTAGCTCACTCACCCGGCAAAGACCGGGCGTTGCGGAGTCGATGATGGGGATGGCCGATAAGCTTACCAAGGGCCATGTAAAGGAAACTTCGTCCTGCGCGGTCGATCGCGTGTCCGGATCGTGACGCGACAGTGACGGGGCACGCCGGGCAACGCGGGCTCCTTCGCCGTACAACACGCCTGTTCGGCTGGGCCTCACCGTGCGGGGCGATGATCGCAGTAGAGTAGTCGCCTCGCCCATCGCCCCTGGCCCCTCATGCGCAAGCCACTGCTGTTGTTGATCGCCATCGCGCTGCTGGTGGGCGGCCTGGCCGCCATCAAGCTGGCCCAGCGCCCGCCCGCGCCGCAGTTCGCGCCCTCGCTGACGCAGCCGGATGCCGCGCCGCCCGCCGGCGCCGCGACGTCATCGCCGGCATCGACCCAGGCAGTGCGCGATCCCCTGCCCCCCTTCCTGCCCGCCGAGGCGCGCGACACCATCGCGCTGATCCAGCGCGGCGGCCCGTACCCGCACCGGCAGGACGGCAGCATTTTCAGCAACCGCGAACAGCGCCTGCCGCAGCGGCCGCGCGGCTACTACCACGAATACACGGTGGACACGCCCGGCGCCGGCAATCGCGGCGCGCGGCGCATCGTCACCGGCGGCACACCCCCTACTGGCTGGTTCTATACCGATGATCACTATGAAACGTTCCGCAGTTTCGACGTTCCACCTGCCGGGAGCTGGCAATGACGCATGACGGATTCGAATTGGGCCTGCACGACATCAACAATGCCGGCATCTATGCGATCGGCAACGATGATGTCGCCCCGTTGTCGGCGGCGATGCGCGATGCCGGCCTGCGCGTGATCCAGATCGATCTGGACGGCTGCCACGACAAACGCACGCTGCTGATGCGCCTGGCCGCCCGCCTGGATTTTCCAACCGGCTTTGGCGGCAACTGGGATGCGCTGACCGACAACCTGCGCGACCTGGCCTGGCTGCCGGCCAACGGCTATGCGCTGTTCTTCAGCGACGCTGATGCCCTGCGCAGCGATGCCGGCGCCGATTTCGACACGCTGCTGGACGTACTCGACGAAGCCAGCCGGTACTGGAGTGACGGCAACGTGCCGTTCTGGGCGTTCGTGGCACTGCGCGATGCGGACGTGGAACCGGACGCGGACCCCGCACCGTAACGCCCAGCATCCGGTAGAGCCACGCCATGCGTGGCTGCGAGGCGCCTGATGCCTGACCCTAGCGCAGCCACCCATGGGGTGGCTCTACCGCCGATGAGGCGCAGCCTCATCGGCTGCCGTTGTCTTCCTGCAGCTCTTTCTTGAACGGGATGTCCGGCGGCGGCCGCGCGATGGCCGGCTGATCCTGCATGTTGGGATCGCTCAGGCCGCACCCGCCACCGAACTGCAACACGGAAATCACGCAGGAAATGGACGAACTCGTGCCCGGGATCGGAATCTCCACGGCCTTGATGCCCTTGCGCACCCACTCGGCCAGCAACGATTCGTTGGGGGCCCAGTACTTGTCGAACGAGGTCGGCGTGTAGTCGTACGGTGGGCGCTTGAGCCATGTGCCGGACTGTGCGATGCGCTCCTTGCTCCAGCCGTCCTTATCGCCGCCCGGTGCGCCACGCTCGCTGTTAGCGTGCCCGTCCTGGCCAGGCACGCGCACGCTGCCGTCGGCCTTGAACAGGCTGCCGCCCGTCCCTTGGGTCGCACTCACGGCCCGGCCATTGAGGTCGGCATCCTGCGGATGATTGGCCGCACCCCAGTCGTCGGACCGGTTGGGCGTGGTCCAACTGCCCGGGGGCGCCCTGGAGGGGCTCGACGCGGCGCGCGCTGCCGTCGCCGCCGTGGATGCACTCGCCGTACTGCTGGCATTGCTTGCCGCCGCCGGTGATGGCGGTGCCGGGCGCGGGGCGGCGTTGGGCACCGCGCGTTCGCGTACGGCGACCTCCGCCGATCGACCGGGCACCGCCACCTCGCGCGTGGGCACTGTGGCCACGCTCACCGCCGGCGCGGTCACCGGCCGGATCTCGCGTTCGCGCACCTGCACGTCACGTTGCGGAACGGCGGCCTCCACCCGTGGCCCGGGAATGGCCACGGTCGGTGTCGGCGCTTCTATCACGGTGACCTGCCGCTCCTGCACGCTCAGCTCGGGCGTGCGCACCTGCGGTTCGGCCGGGCGCGGCGCCGGTACGGTGGCACGCGGCGTCGGCGCCTCCACCGTGACCACGGTGCGCTCACGGACGGCAATGTCCTGTGGCTCGCGCGTCATGACACGCATGTCGGTGCGCGGGACGCTGGTCGGCGGCACCACGAAATCGGTCGTGGCCTGGGCCACCTCGGTCGCCTGGACGGGCTGTTCCACCGCGGGCGTGGCGGGCGCGGGTGGCGCCGGTTGCGGCTCGCTCGGCGGCGCCGGCGCTGCGGTCGGCTGCGGGGCCGAGGCTGTCTGCGCATCGGCCTCGGCCTGCGCCATCGCCTGGGCATTGGCCATCGCCGCAGCGATCGCCGCTTCCGCCGTGGCCGGCTCGGCAGCGGCGGGTTGCGCGCCTTCCTCCTGCTGCGGCGTGCCGCGTCCAACGAACGCCACCTGCACACGCCCGCTCTCACCGCCCTGGTCCGGTTCGGCAGGCGGCCGGATCAAGGCGACCCACAGCAGCAACAACGCGAACATCAGATGCAGCAACGCGCTGATCACGGCCGAGGTCCAGCGCATCCAGCGCTGATCGCGCGGCGCCGGATCCCAGCCCTGCCAGAGCAGGCGACGCATCGCCTGGACGAAACTCAGTTCCGGCAGGCGCCCGCCCCGCGGAAGCGGCTCGCGCTGGGCCAGCTCGGCCAGCACTTCGCTGGCCCGGAACGGCCGCGGCAATGGCGACAACGCGCGCAGCCACAGGCCCCACCCATAGGGGAGGCCGGTGGTTTTTTCGAGAATGCGCTTGTCCGGCTGGCGAGCCAGCAGCCAATCGAGGATGTCGTCAGCCCGGCGCAGTGGCACGCAGCGCGATCAGGCTGCCGTGCCGCGGGGAATGTACGGCGCGTCGCCACTCTCGTGGTCGGTCGCATCGCGTACCGCGGTGATGCCGGGCACACGCCCCATCAGGGTTTTTTCGATGCCCTGCTTGAGCGTGACGTCGGCCATGCCGCAGCCCTGGCAACCGCCGCCGAAGCGCAGCAGCACCACGCCATCGGCCGAGACTTCCTGCACCGCGACCTTGCCGCCGTGCGAGGCCAGCTGCGGGTTGACTTCGTTCTCCACCACCCAGCGCACGCGCTCGACCAGCGAGGAGCCTTCGGTCGGCGCCTCGCCCTTGATCTTGGGGGCCTTGATGGTCAGCTGCTGGCTGCCCGTGGCATTGGTGACGAAATCGATCTCGGCACCATCGAGCCAGGCCACGCTGGTAGCGGCCACGTAGAGGGTGAAGCCATCGCAGTCCACGGCCCACTCGTCACCGAGCAGCTCACCGGGATCGGCGAACTCCAGGCGGGCATCGGCGCGCGGGGTACCCGCATCGACGGCGGTGAGGCGTACGCCCATGCCGGGCACGGCCTCACGTTCGATCAGCTTGCGGAAATAGGATTGGGCAGTGTCGGATATCTGGATCATCGGGCTATTCTAGCCAATCCCTTGTTATGCGCTCATTCGGTTTATACACCGGACCGCGCATTGTTCAGTCATACAGATGTGGAGGAACCCATGGCCGACCTGATTCCGCTGGCGCAAGCCCACTGCGTGCCGCGCAAAGGCAGCGACCACAAGCTCGGCACCGCCCGGGTCACCGAGCTGCTGGCCCAGATTCCCGGCTGGGAGCTGGCCGAGGCCGGCCAGGCGCTGACCCGCACCTTCCGCTTCGACAACTACCACGGCACCATGGCCTTCGTGAACGCTCTGGCCTGGGTGGCCCATCGTGAAGATCACCACCCGGACCTGGGCGTGCATTACGACCGCGCCGTGGTGCGCTTCTCCACCCACGATGTGGGCGGCCTGAGCGAGAACGACTTCATCTGCGCGGCGAAAGCCTCGGCCCTGACGGAGTAAGCCCATGAAACTGCAGTACCTCCTGCTGTCCAGCCTTGCCCTGGCCGCCCTGGCCGGCTGCAACAAGACACCCGCCGAACCGGCCGCCCCGGTCGCGGCACCCACCGAGGTCGCCGCGGTCAAGACGCCACCGCCGGAGTACCCGATCGAACTGGCCTGCCAGGGGATCGGCGGCACCAGCACCTTCAAGGTGACCATCGCCGCCGACGGCCAGCCCAGCCAGGTCCAGCTCGCCAGCGGCAGCGGCAACGCCCAGCTCGACGAGCAGGCGCAGAAGGCCGTACAGGCCTGGCAGTTCAAGGCGGCCACGCGCGCCGGGCAGACGGTTCCGACCACGATCCAGGTGCCGGTCAGCTTCAATCCGCCGCAGCCCAAGCCCGACCAGTGCTTCGCGGTCGAAGAACGGCTGCGTCGCGGCGGTTGATCGCCGCGTTGTGTTGAGGTCAGCCGCCGCAAACCTCGTGCTCCCTACTCCGCGCCCCGGTGATGTTGCCCGGGGCGCGCTGCACTTCTACAAGGACGCGTTGGCGGATGCCTGATATTTCCAGTGAAAACGTATGGATCGCCCTGGCGGTCACCCTGGCCGCCGGCCTGGCCACCGCCCTGGGCAGCCTGATGGTGCTGTTCTCGCGCCGGCCCAACCCGCGCCTGCTGGCGTTCGGGCTAGCCTTTGCTGGTGGCGCGATGGTTTTTGTCTCGCTGACCGAGATCCTCAACAAGGCGATCGACTCGTTCACCCAGGCCTACGACGCCCGGCTGGGCTTCGCCTATGGCACGGCGGCCTTCCTGGTCGGCGTGCTGCTGATCGTGGTGATCGACCACCTGATCCCGAACCCGCACGAGAGCCTGGACAAGCAGGACCCGCTGTTCCGCGACAACAACAAGGCCTACATCAAGCGGGTCGGCCTGCTGACGGCGGTGGCGATCACCGCGCACAACTTCCCCGAGGGCCTGGCCACGTTCTTTGCCACGCTGGAAAGCCCGTCGGTGGGCATGCCGCTGGCCTTCGCCATCGCCATCCACAACATCCCCGAGGGCATCGCGATCGCGGTCCCGGTGTATTTCGCCACGCAGAACAAGTTCTACGCGTTCGGCGCCAGCCTGCTGTCCGGCCTGGCCGAGCCGATCGGCGCGGCGATCGGGTATGTGGCCCTGTCCGGCGTGCTCAACCACGCCACGTTCGGCTGGGTGTTCGGGATCATTTCCGGGGTGATGGTGTTCCTGGCCCTGGACGAACTGCTGCCGGCGGCCAAGCGCTACGCCAAGGGCCACGAGACCGTGTACGGCCTGGTGGCCGGCATGGGCAGCTTGGCGATCAGCCTGGTGCTGTTCAAATGGTGAGGCCAGGGCCATAACCCGATAACGCGGGCCCGGTAGTGCCGGCCGCTGGCCGGCTCCTCCACATGCCCGGTAGTGCCGGCCGCTGGCCGGCTCCTCCACATGCCGAGCGACACTGTGCAGAGCCGGCCAGCGGCCGGCACTACCGACACGTGTCGATCGAGATGGTGCAGAGCCGGCCAGCGGCCGGCACTACCGATGCGGGCGGGGGTAGCCGGGCAGATCCGGCTTTACTTCAACCGGTTCAACACCTCGGTCAGCTCCTCGGCCAGCGGTGCATTGATCAGATACGGCGTCTTGCCTGCATCCAGCGCGAACTCCAGCGAGGCGGCGTGCAGGAACAGTCGTTTCAGGCCGATCTGCTCACGAAGTCGCTTGTTGACGTCCGGATCGCCGTACTTGTCGTCACCGGCCACCGGGTGACCCAGATGCTGGGCATGCACGCGGATCTGGTGGGTACGGCCGGTTTCGATGCGGACCTCGCAGTACGAATGCCCACCCTTGCGCTCCAGCACCTTGAAGTGGCTGATCGATTCCTTGCCGATCGGATTGACCTGCACGTGCCGCTCGCCGCCCTGGCGCAGACCCACGTGCAGCGGGGCATCCACGGTCATCGTGCCATCGGGCATGCGGCCGGCCAGCAAGGTCAGGTAGCGCTTGCGGATGCCGGCGCCGTGGTCTTCGCGCAGCAGTGCCTGCAGCTCGCTCAGCGCCGAGCGCTTCTTGGCCACGATCAGCAGGCCCGAGGTATCCCGGTCCAGCCGATGCACCAGCTCCAAGGTCTTGCCCGGGCGCAGGGCACGCAGCGTTTCGATGGCGCCGAAGCTGATGCCGCTGCCGCCGTGGCTGGCCACGCCCGACGGTTTGTTCAGGGCCAGCAGCCGATCGTCTTCGAACACGATGGCATCTTCCAGCCTTTTCATGAACGCCGCGGGCGGACCGGCCTTGTCGCCTTCCTCGTTGAGACGGACCGGCGGGACCCGGACTTCGTCGCCGCCCTCGAGCTTGCGCTCGGCCTTGGCGCGGCCGCCATTGACGCGGACCTGGCCACTGCGGACGAGCTTGTAGATCAGGCTGCGCGGTGCACCCTTGAGCTGGCCGAGCAGGAAGTTGTCCAGGCGTTGCCCGGCGCGGTCGGCCGGGACAGTGATGATACGTACGCTGGTCATGGCTTCAGCGGCTTTGGGGGTGGGCTCGGTAACGGTCATTGGCCTTTTATTCTGTTACACTCGGCGGGCGAGATAAGGGATTGATTTCGTTGGAAGTTGTTCTGGGCCAGAAGCCCGACTTCCCGCGATTCCGGCACAGTGCGCAGCCACCGCCCCCGGGGCGGCCATGTTAGCGGCTCACCGGCGGTCCCGGCCATCGCCGGATGTCTGACACGCATTCGCGCTGAACATGTCCCTGTGGCGCTCCAGCCTGGCTGAAAGCTGCCTCCGGCCCCGTTACACCCAAACCAAAACAAATGAAGCGCTCCCGCGGCCTGCCGTGGTGTTGTAGCGCTGGAAACCCAAACCGCCCTCCCCGCGCATGCGCGATGGGCGGTGAAGCGTGACCAGAAGCGAAACCCCATGGCGTTCCGCGCGGTAGCAGCGCGCGAGGAACGCAAGAATGAAGCGAATGCTGATCAATGCCACGCAGGCTGAAGAGCTGCGGGTAGCCATCGTGGATGGCCAGACGCTGTACGACATCGACATCGAACAGCCGTCCAAGGAACAGAAGAAGTCGAACATCTACAAGGGCCGCATCACGCGCCTTGAGCCTTCGCTGGAGGCCGCTTTCGTCGAATACGGCGGCGAGCGCCATGGCTTCCTGCCGCTGAAGGAAATCTCCCGCGATTACTTCCAGGCCGGCGTCGACCACAACAAGGCCGGCATCCGCGAGCTGCTGCGTGAGGGCCAGGAAGTCGTGGTCCAGGTGGACAAGGAAGAGCGCGGCAACAAGGGCGCTGCCCTGACCACGTTCATCTCGCTGGCCGGCCGTTACATGGTCCTGATGCCGAACTCGCCGAGCGCCGGTGGCGTCTCGCGCCGCATCGAGGGCGAGGACCGCGCCGCGCTGAAGGAAGCGCTGGACAAGCTGAACATCCCCGACGACATGGGCGTGATCATCCGCACCGCCGGCGTCGGCCGCGATGCCGAAGAGCTGCAGTGGGATCTGGATTACCTGCTGCAGGTCTGGAAGTCGATCGCCGAAGCGGCGCTGACCAAGCCGGCCTCGTTCCTGATCTACCAGGAATCGCGCCTGATCGTGCGCGCCCTGCGTGACTACCTGCGCGCCGATGTCGGCGAGATTCTGGTGGACACCGAAGAGCTGTACGAGACCGCCCAGGAGTTCATGCAGCAGGTGATGCCGCAGACCCTGCGCAAGCTCAAGCATTACAAGGACGACATCCCGCTGTTCAACCGCTTCCAGATCGAATCGCAGATCGAAGGCGCGTATGAACGCAACGTCCGCCTGCCGTCGGGCGGCTCGATCGTGGTCGACCAGACCGAAGCGCTGACCGCCATCGACGTCAACTCCTCGCGCGCCACCAAGGGCAGCGACATCGAGGACACCGCCTTCCAGACCAACCTGGAAGCGGCCGAAGAAGTGGCCCGCCAGCTGCGCCTGCGCGATCTGGGTGGCCTGGTGGTCATCGATTTCATCGACATGGCCTCCAACAAGCACCAGCGCGAAGTCGAGAACCGCCTGCAGAACGCGCTCAAGTACGACCGTGCGCGCGTGCAGCTGGGCCGCATCTCGCGCTTCGGCCTGATGGAAATGAGCCGCCAGCGCCTGCGTCCGAGCCTGGGCGAATCCAGCCAGATCGTCTGCCCGCGTTGCGACGGCCATGGCCGCATGCGCAGCGTCGAGTCGCTGTCGCTGTCGATCATCCGCGTGGCTGAAGAGCATGCGATGAAGGAGAACACCGGGCAGGTGCTGGTCCAGGCCCCGGTCGAGATCGCCAACTACCTGCTCAACGAAAAGCGCAGCGCGCTGCGCGAGATCGAACAGCGCCATGACGCGCCGATCGTGATCGTCGCCGACGAGCAGCTGCACACCCCGCATTACGAAGTGACCCGCCTGCGTGAGAACGAGCTGGGCGAAGAAAGCGGCAAGCCGAGCTACCAGCGCGGCACCCCGCGCAAGCTGCCGGTGCACGCACTGACCAAGGCCCAGCTGAACATCCCGGTCGCCCCGGTGGTGACCCAGGTCAAGCACAGCCAGCCGGCCCCGGTGCGTGAAGCGCCGGAACCGGAAGCCGCACCGGCCCCGGTCGCCGCCCCCGTGGCCGCCCCGGCGGCAACCGGCGTGGTGGGTTGGCTCAAGCGCATCTTCGGTGGCGAACCGGCCCCGGCCGCCGCACCACAGCCGGGCAACCGCCCGGGCCAGGACGGCAACCGCAACGGTCGCAACAAGGACCGCAACGGCAAGGACCGCAACGGTCGCCGCGATGAGCGTGGCGAGCGTGGTGGCAACGGCAATGCGCAGGCGCAGGGCCGTGGCAAGGACCGTGGTGAGCGCGGCGAACGCGGCGCGAAGGGCGAGCGTCGCGACGAGCGCCGCCAGGACACCGCCGCACCGGCCAACGGCAATGCGGCACAGGTGCAGGCACCCGCCCAGGGCAAGCCGCGCAACGAGCAGCAGCCGGCCAAGCCGCGCAATGAAGCGCGCAATGACCAGCAGCAGCCGAAGCTGAAGCAGAAGCAGGGTCAGAACGGCCAGGCCAAGCCGCAGCAGAACGACGGCGACAAGCCGGCCGTGAGCGAGAAGCCCGCGCGTCAGCCCCAAGCCGATGCACCGAAGCCGACCACCGCTGCGCCGGTCGCTGCCGACGCCGCCGTGATCGCTGCGGCTGCCGTGGTCGCCACCGATGCCGCCGCGCCGGCCGCCCACGTCCAGGAAACGGCCAAGGCCGCTCCGGCCGAGGACGCACAGCTGGGCGACACCGACGCCACCGAACAGGGTGACGCGCCGGCCAATGCCGAAGACGGGACCGGTGAAGGCGCTTCGCGTCGTCGGCGCGGCCGTCGCGGTGGCCGCCGTCGTCGTCGTGGCAATGGTGAGCAGGCTGCCGGCAGCGATGGCCTGAACGGTGACGACAACGGTCTGGATGACGAGGGCGACGACCAGGACGGCGATCAGGACGGCGATACCGCCGCCCCGGCCGAGCGCCAGGTCGCCAACAACGGTCAGCCGCAGCCGGAGTTCGAGTTCGACGACGAATCCGGCAACGCGCCGGCCGCCGCGCCTGCGCCGGTCCAGGCCCCGCGCCCGGCCCCGGTGGCGGCAGTGGCTGCCGCCGCTCCGGTCGCCGTGGTCAGCAGCCCGGTCGTGACCGCGGGTCATGCCGAGCCGACCCCGGCACCGGTGGCCGACAAGGCCCCGACCCCGGTCGTCGAGAAGGCTGCTTCCCCGGCCGTCGAGCCGGTCGCCGAGAAGGCCCCGGCCTCCTACAACGACCCGGTGCCGTTCGTGGAAAGCCCGAAGCCGACCCCCGCCGCTGCCCGGCCGGCTGCGCCGGTGGAAGCCGCGCGTCCGGTTGAACCGGTCGCTGCTCCGGCAGCCCCGGCCCCGGTCGCTGCTCCGGTGGCGCCGGCTCCGGTCGCTGCTCCGGCGGCTCCGGCGCCGGTCGCTGCTCCAGTGGCGCCGGCCCCGGTTGCTGCTCCGGCGGCGCCGGCCCCGGTTGCTGCTCCGGCGGCTCCGGCTCCGGTTGCTGCTCCGGCGGCTCCGGCTCCGGTTGCTGCTCCGGCGGCCCCGGTCGTTGAGACCACCCCGCAGGAAGTGAAAGAGCCGACCGTCGCACCGGTGCAGACCAGCATGCTGGATGCCGTGGATGCGACCCAGGCCCCGGCACAGCCGGCGGCCCCGCAGGCCCGCACCGAATCGGTCCCGGCCGGCCCGGTCGTGCACAACGGTCAGCTGTTCGGTTCGGCCGCCAGCGAAACCCCGGCGGCGACCAACGCTGCCGAACAGGCCGCGCAGGCCGAAGCCCGCGAGGACATCCCGACCGATGCCCCGCAGGCCGAGGAAGGCGACAAGGCCGACCAGGAAAAGAAAGACACGCTCTGATCCTGAGTGACTGACGCAACAAACAGACAGCGGCCTTCGGGCCGCTGTCTGCGTTTGGGGTGTTGGATGGCGCAGCAAGCGGCGTGCGTCACGCGGTCATGAGGGCGGCACTGAGAGCAATCCACGCATGGCGTGGATCTACACACGCCATCGGACGCAACAAGGGTAGACCCACGCCACGCGTGGATCCTGCACGGGATACATCAAATGCAGATCCACGCCATGCGTGGATGCGGCCGTTTGCGTGCTACGCCGTCACCGACGACGCGGCGCGCACCTCAGGGCGTCGTCGCGCCGGCGTTTCCGGTGCCCGGCGCGAACTGCAGCCGGGTCCACACGCCGTAATGATCCGACGCCCAGCGGCCGTCTGCGTACGGCTGGTCGAACAGGATCTTCGCCTCACGGGCGAGCAGTCGATCCTGCTGGAAGAAAATGTGGTCGATGCGCGAGGGCGCGTCGTAGTAGTGCCGGTTGAGCGTACTGACCTGGGCCAGTTCGTTGTTGACGTGCACGCTGCCGTAGCTGTCCCCGTAGTGGTTGCGCAGCTCGCTCAGGTCACCGGCATCCACCAGTGCATTGAAGTCCCCCGCCACGACCACCGGCGCGTCGCCTGCGCTCTGCGCGATGAAGGCCAGCAGATCCGCCACCTGCTCTCCACGGATGCGGCTGCCCACCTCGTCCGAACGCTCATTCAAGTGCGTTGCGTAGACGTTGACCGGGCGACCCTCCACATCGATGCGCAGATGCGCCACGGTGCGGTAATCGCCCAGCGGCGCCAGCAGATGGTCGTTGCGCGACAGCACCGGCCGCCGGGTCAGGAGGGCATTGCCGTAACGCTTGAAACGCCCCGGCGGATCGGTCGAGACGAACTGATACTCATAGCCCAGCTTGCGCGCCAACCATGCGGCCTGGTTACGCACATGGGGTTTCTGGATCACTTCCTGCAGCGCGATCGCATCGGGCTGCAGTGCCTGCAGTTCACGCAGTATCACCTGGCGGCGGGCCGGCCAGTTCTCGCGATCGTGGTGAAGATTGAAGGTGACCATGGTCATCTCCTGCGCGGGTGCCGCCACGGCGCTCTGCGCCAGTGCAACCAGGGGCGCGGACGCCAGCACCGCGGCCAGCAGGCCGCGCATCATCATCTTCCTCATTACGGTGCCTTGCGTTCCGCCCGGCGTACCGACGCCGGAATCTCGATCTCGACCTTGGCCGGCACCTGCATCACGCGCAGTTCGCCGCCCACCCATTCCGCCGGCTCACCATTGACGGTGGTGGCGCCCGGCTCGCCGCTGTACGGCCACGGCAGCACCACGCCACCGACCGGCGGCACCAGGCCGGCCGACACGGTCAGGGTGAGCTGCTTGTCGTTGCGGATCAGCGCGTAGTTGAGCTGCCCGTTCGGGGTGCGCAGGCCCTGCACGCCGACCCCCTTGCCTTCCAGCCAGCGCGACGGCACGCCCGCGGCCAGCACCAGGCTGTCGTCGATATCGCGGCTGTAGGCGAACATGTCCAATGCCGAACGCACGAAGTCCGAGGCCACCCACGCATGGGGCAGGTCCCCCAGGAAGAACGGTTTGCGCGGCGTGCGCGAGACCACTTCGGCCCACTGGTTCCACGGCTGCGGTGCACGGTCCTTGAAGAAGAACTCGGTCGCCTGCCAGGCGCGGTCGCGCCAGCCCAGGCGCACGAAGGCGGCCACGTTGCGCCACTCGTACGGGGTGTAGTCCTTCCACTCGCGCTTGCCATCGCGGCGCGCTTCGAACTCGCTCCAGTAGCGCTCGAACGTGTTGTTCAAGTAGGGCTGCGGCAGGCGCCCCTGCTCACCGGCCGGCGCCAGTGCGATGGTGGTCGATGTGGCATCGAAATCACCCAGCTCGGCCGAGCCGGGCAGGTAGTCGATCTTGTGCTGCGCGGTCGCCGCCAGCAGCGAAGCCTGCAGGTCGTCACGGAACTGATCGCGCGACTCACTGATCTGCATCGCTTCGGCCTTGCCGAGCGTGCTGGCGATGATCGCCGCGTCCTTGTAGCCGCGCAGCGCCCAGAAGTTGTCCCAGTACGAATGCATCGGCTTGGCCGAATAGCCTTCGTGGCTGATCGAGACCGGCATCATCCCGTAGAAGGCGGGGTTGCGCGCCCGATTTTCTTCGGTGCGTTCGCTCAGGCGCAGCTGCTCCATGTACTGGTAGGCGCCCTGCACGTGTGGCCACATCACCTCCAGGAAGGTGGTGTCACCGGTGTAGCGCCAGTACTCGGCGATGTTGAAAATGAGCTCGCCATGGCTGTCGTTCTCCGGCACCGGATCGCTGCCGCGCGAATCGACGCAGCACGGCACCTTGCCATTGTCGAACTGATACGGCGCATACCAGTTCACGTACTGCCGCACCGCATCGCTGCGGCCCATGCGCAGCAGCCCTTCGGAGATCATTGCGCCATCGCGGATCCAGCTGCGCGAATACGAACGCGTGCCCGGCTGCAGGCTGGGGCCGATGCGCGAGATCAGCATGTGCGCCAGCGCGGTGCGCAGCGTATCGGCCAGCGGCTTGCCGGCCGCCGGGACCTGCAGCGTCACCTGGTCCAGCTTGGTCCGCCACATCGAGGCGACCTGCTGCTGCGCCTTGGCCGCATCGAAGGCCTTGGGCATCACCCAGTTGCCGGTCTGCGGCAGCACGATGGCGACCTCGCGGCTCTGGCCAGGCTCCAGCTTCCAGCGGTACAGCAGCGCGCCCGAGGCCAGGCCGGTGCTGTCCTTCACTTCGGTGGTGCCCGGCAGCTTGCCGCTGGCCAGGTGGACCACGTCGAACTTGCTGTCGAACGCGGTGGCGAAGGCCGCGTCCGGTGCCTGTGCCGGGTACAGGCGCGGCGTGCCGTTGACGTCGACATGGGTCGGGTCGAAGGACAGGTTGTTGATCGGGCTGACGCCGCCGACGGTATTGAGGAACTGGGTCGGCGGGTTCACCTGCCACGGGCGCACGGCCAGGGCCAGGGTGTACTCGTGGGCGACCTTGTCGGGGTTGCGCAGGGTGTAACGACCGACCAGCTGCGCGTTGTCCGGCGTGCCCTGCACGAAGCCGGTCACCTGCAGGCCAGCCTTGTCGTGGGTCCAGCCGACGTTGGCGATCGGCAGGTAATCGTCCTGCAGCGACTGGTCGGTCTTGACGTCGGCCCAGCTCAGCAGTTTGTTGTCCACCAGCACGAACGGTTCGACGCTGAAGCTGGCCTTGGCCACTTCCAGCGCACCGTCTTCGCCGATCAGGGCCTGCTCGCGGCCGCCATCCAGACCCAGCAGCGTCCAGTACGGCTGCTCGCCGGTGAAGCCGCGCGGCACCGAACCGCGCGGCAGGTCGGCACCGACCGAACGGACGAAATCATTCGGGGTATCGGCGAACTCGAGCGGCTTGAGCGTGATATCGCGGATACCATAGCGCCAGCTCGGGCCGCCCTTGAGGTCGAAGCGCAGATAGCGCGCGTCCGTATCCGGCAGCGCCAGCCAGTCGCGGCCACCGCCGCCGGCGGTCACCTCACGCAGCGTATTCCAGCTGCGCCCATCGGCCGAGGAACGCACCACGTAGCGGGTGGCCTCCAGTCCGGGCAGCCATTCGATCACCGCCCCGCCAAACTCGCGCACCTTGTGCAGGTCCAGGCTGATGGTCTGTTCGGCCACGCCGCCGCTGATCCAGACCGTGTCCGGCTTGCCATCGACGATGCGGTTCTGCAGCGCGGTGGCGGTATCGGCGATCACCGACGGGCTCAGTGAAGACGTATCGGCCGGCGGCAGTCCCTGCAGCGTGAGCCGGTCGAAACAGACCGTGCCCTTGCCGCCGACCTTGCTGTAGATCGTGAATTCCACGGCCGCGCTGCGCTTGAGCGTCTTGTCGGTCTCCGGGCCCCAGGCCTTGTCGATCTGGCGCTTGCGGTACTGCACCGGCGTCCAGGTTTTGGGGAACGCATAGCCGGGGCGGTTGACCCACCACACGTTGTCGCCGCTGGCGTCGATCAGCTTGAACTGCAGATCGTTGGCAGGGGAATCGCCGCGCAGCTGGAAGCCGAACTGGTAATTCTCCGGGTACTGGATGCCCAGCTCGCGACGGATGCCGACATAGCCGGACACGTTGTGGAAGTCGTAATCCACGCACAGCGCGCGGCCTCCGCCACTGCCGGCCACGCTGCGCAGCGAGCCGCTGACCTGGTCGGAGACGACCAGCTTCCACGGCGACATGTCATCGAAGCTGTCCAGCACCTTGGGTGCGGGCAACACCGGCGTCGCCGGCGGTGCGGCTGAGGCCGCCAGTGACCAGACCAGACCCAGACCCACCGCGACGACGGCATGCTTCACCCTTTGACACTCCCCAGCAACAGACCTTGGATGTAATAACGCTGCAATGCCAGGAACAGCAGCAGCACCGGAACCACCGTGACCACCGCGCCGGCCATCATCATTTCAACGTCCATGATGTGCTCGCGCGAGAGCGTGGCCAGGGCCACCGGGAGAGTGTAGTGCTCCTGGTCGGTCAACACGATCAAGGGCCACATGAAATCGTTCCAGGCAGCCATGAAGGTGAAGATCGACAGGGTCACCAAAACCGGCTTGAGCATCGGCAGCACGATCTGGAAGAAGATCCGCAGCTCCCCTGCCCCGTCGATGCGGGCCGCTTCGAGCAGCTCGTCCGGGATCGAACGGGCGTACTGGCGGACCAGGAAGATGCCGAACACCGTCGCCAGCGCCGGCACGATCACGCCACCGAAGTTGTTGACCAGGCCCAGCTGCTTCATCAGCAGGAACAGCGGCAGCATCGCCACCTGCGCCGGGATCACCAGCGCGGCCAGCAGCAGCTGGAAGATGCGCTCGCGGCCGGCAAAGCGCAGCTTGGCGAACGCATAGCCGGCCATGGTGTTGAGCAGCAGCGAGCCGAAGGTGATGGCCAGCGACACCATCAGGCTGTTGACGAAGTTGTTGGCCATGCCGGTGCGCGCGAACAACTCATGGTAGTTCGCGGTGGTCAGCGAGGACGGCAGCAGCGGCGGCGGAAAATGCGCCGCTTCGCCGGTCGGCATGAACGACACCGACAGCATCCACAACAGCGGCGCCAGGCTCAGGACCGCCAGCACCACCAGGCCACCATTGACCCACCAGGCATGCCAGCGCGATTGACCGATTTCACGACTCATACCAACTGCCTCTTGCGGCCGAAACGCAGCATGATGCTGGTCACGCCCAGGATGATCAGGAACAGCAGGAACGCCACCGCGGAGGCGCGCCCCAGGTTCCACCACTTGAAGCCTTCTTCAAACATGAAATACAGCACGCTGACAGTGCTCTGCAGTGGGTCGCCACGCGTCATCACGTAGGGCTCTGCAAACAGCTGGAAGTAGCCGGACACCGTGATCACGCCGACCACCAGCAGCACCGGGCCGAGCATCGGCAGGGTGATGTGCAGGAACTGCTTCCAGCGCGAGGCACCGTCGATGCGCGCGGCCTCGTACAGGTCATGCGGAATCGCCTGCAGGCCGGCCAGGAAGATCACCATGTTGTAGCCGAAGTTCTTCCACACCGCGAACAGCATGATGGTCGGCATCGCCCAGTTCGGGTCGCCCAGCCAGTCGATCGGGCTGATGCCCAGATGGCCCAGGCCGTAATTCACCAGGCCGTAGCTGGTATGGAACAGGTAACGCCAGATCACCGCCACCGCGACCAAGGTGGTCACCACCGGAGCGAACAGCGCGGTACGGAACAACGCTTTGAAACGGGCGGCCGGTGCATTGAGCAGGATCGCCGCACCCAACGACACCGCGATCGACAGCGGCACACCGACGATCACGAAGTACGTGGTATTCCACAGCGACTTCCAGAACATCGGGGTCTGCAGCAGATCGATGTAGTTGCCCAGGCCGACGAAGCGCAGGTTGTCACCGTCGGCCAGTGCGTACAGATCGAAATCGGTGATGCTCAGCGCCAGCGCCGAGAACACCGGCAGGCCGAAGAACACCGCGATGACCAGAATGGCCGGACCGGCGAACATCCAGCCGGCAAGCGAACGCTGCTTCATGGTGCCGCCTCCGTGGCCACCGCACTGGAGTGCGCCGTGTCGCTCGCCCCGGAGGATTCCTGCCGGTGCTGCTCATGCATCCAGCGGCGTTTGGCGAGGACCTTGTCCACGCGTTCGTCCAGCTCTTTCACTGCTTGATCCTGGTCTAGGCCACCACGCACCACCTGTTCGGTGGTGATCCGCATTTCCTGGGCGATCCGCTCCCACTCCAGCACCTTCGGGGTCGGCTTGACCCGCTCGAGCTGGTCGCGGAACGGCTGCGCCAATGGGTCGTTGGCCAGCGAGGGGTATTCCCAGGTGCTGCGCCGCGGCGGCAGGTCGCCGATGATCGAATGGAAGCGCTCCTGGATCGCCGGGCGCGACAGGAACTCGATCAGTTTCCACGAGGCTTCTTTCTGCTTCGAATCGCGGAAGATCACCAGGCTGGTCCCGCCGGCGATGCCCGCGCCCGGGCCATCCGGACCCGGCAGTGCGGCGGTGCCCCACTGCCCTTCCAGTTCCTTGGGCTGCAGCTTCTTGAACTCGCGGATGTTCCAGGGGCCGGACACGTAGAACACATTGAAGCCGCGGAAGAACTCGTCCCAGACGTTGGAGATCTGCGTCTCGGACATGCGCGGGGCCCAGCCCTGCGCGAACATGTTCTCGTAGAAGCCCAGCGTCCTGCGGAAGCCCGGGCTGCTGAAATTGCCACGGGTGTCTTCATCGCGCAGCAACGGATCGGGCTGCTGCAGCGCGAAGGACAGCTGCTGCTCGAACTCGTTGATCGGCATCAGTACCGCGTAGCGGTTCGGGCCCTGCATGGCCTTGATCGCCGCCATCATCTCGTTCCACTCGGCCCAGCTGCGCGGCGGGTGGTCGTAGCCGGCCTTGGCGAGCATGTCCTTGCGGTAATACAGCAGGCGCGTATCCACGTACCACGGCACCCCGACCAGTTCGTCGTGGATGACGTTGGTATCCCAGATGCCCTGGAAGTAGTCGGCCGGGTCCACCACCTTGGACTGCGCCACGTAGGGCTGCAGCGGGGTCAGGGTATTGAGTTCGGCGAACTCGGGGATCCAGGTATTGCCCAGCTGGCACACGTCCGGCAGCCCTTCGGCGGCGAACGCGGTCAGCAGCTTTTCATGCGCGGCCGTCCACGGGATGTTCTGCACATCGACATGGATGCCGGGATTTTCCGCTTCGAACTCACGGACCAGGCCGGTGACGACTTCGGCCTCGCGGCCCATCGCCCAGAAACGCACGGTGACCCCTTCCGGTTCTTTCCGGCAGGCACTCAACAACAGACTGCCGGCAATCAGCAGCAACAGACTCAACCCCAGCTTCGGGCGCGACGACAATGGCACTGCTTACTTCCCCTGCTGCTGGTTGCGGTTCGAATTGGAATTGTTTTTCTGTTCCTGGGCGGCCGCCGCGCGCGATTCGGCGATGCCGACCGAGCGGGCCGAGGCCGCCTTTTCATCTTTCTGCAGTTCCATCGGCTGATCCTCGCCTTCCGGGGTCAACCAGCCACCGCTGAAGCCGGCACGCTCCAGACCCTTGCGGATATGGGCGTTCTTCTTCATCACATCCCAGACAAAATCGTTCCGGTAGTTGGCGATCATGGTCAGGATCGGGCCCTGGTCGATACCGATGTAATCGCTGGCCACCCAGCCGCGATCCGGCACCAGGCGACCGGTCTTGATCGGAATGTCGTAGTTGAAACTCGGGTTGAACGAATCCAGGAAGCCGTAGCTGGAATAGATGTAGTCGCCGTAGCGCTTGTGCATCTCCACCGCGGCCGGGATGACTTCTTCCGGCGCGAACACGATCGAGGCGATCGCCGCGGTCGGCGCGATGGTGCCGTCATCGAAATTCTCGCGCAGGCCCGCGCCGCGCGAAGAGTAATGGCGGAACTGGCGCTGCTCGCCGCGGTATTCCTGGGTGGTGTTCTGCGGGCCATCGCTGGCGGTCAGGCCCCACACGTTCTGGCCGTAATCCTTCCAGTTCATCGGGTTGGCGATCGCGTACTCGCGCTGCGCCAGGGCAGCCGAACGGCTGTTGAGGAAGTAGGTGCTGCCCCGCTCGCGCATGTAGGCATCCTGGATGTCGCGGAAGTCCACCCAAACATGCGTGTACTGGTGCCCGAACAGCGGGCCGAAGGACAGGTATTCCTGGCCCTGGTAGACGCCCCAGTCGTTGTCGTAGGTACGCGTCCAGACCGTCCAGGCGTCCGGGCTGACCGGGTGGGTCGGCGAGCCGAGCGCGAGGATGTAGACCATCATCGCCTCGTTGTAGCCCATCCAGTCGTGGTCGATGAAGCCGCTCTCCGGGAACCAGCCCATCGAGATCAGCGGCGCGCGCTGCTGCAGCCACGGCCAGTCCACGCGCTTGTACAGCGTATCGGCGATCTCGCGGATCTCTTTTTCGCGTGCGTCGTCACCATCGTAATAGGACTGCGCGAACAGCACGCCCATCATCAGCAGCGCGGTATCCACGCTGGACAGTTCCACCCAGCTGTCGTAGCGGCGGCCTTCCTGCATGTCCAGGAAGTGGTAGTAGAAGCCTTTGTAGCCGCCCTTGCCGGTGCGCTGCGGGCCCATCGGCAGGTCGCGGAAGAATTTCAACGTCAGCAGGGTGCGGTCGATCGCCTGGTTGCGGCTGACCCAGCCGTTCTCGATGCCGATCGGATAGGCGGTCAGCGCATAGCCCACCGAGGCGATGCTGGCGAACGGGCGCGACGGGTAACGGTCCGGGCTGAGCCCGTTGACCTCGTTGGTGGTATCCCAGAAGAACTGGAAGGTGCGGCGCTCGATATCGTCGAACAGCGGCGGCAGCTCCGGCTTCATCGGCCGCGGCGGCACATCCGCCTCGACCAGGATCACGGGCGGCTTGGGCTTGGCCGGCTCCTGCTGGGCCTGCGGCTGGCAGGCAGCGACGGCGAGACTGATCGTCGCAGCGGTCAACAGGTGGCGTGCCTGCATGGGCCAACTCCTTGTGCGTTGTTCGTGACTGGGAAGCATAACGTCCAATGACCTGAAATCGTTTACAGAACGCGTCCTTAAAAAACCACGCAGGCGTGGTCCAGAGCCGCGGGTCATTGCCCAGGCCGCTGCCACCCTCCGTGGCACCGGCCTGGACAATGGACTGGCCCGAAGGCCAGCCATTGCCATGAAACCGGCCCCGTCCGAAGACGGGGCCGTTGTTGCATCAGAAGCGGAAGCCGACTTCTGCCTTCACCTGACGCGGCGTACCGATGATGTCGCCGGTCTCGTTGTAGCTGGCCTGCAGCTTGCCGTTGGTCTTGACGTAGTTGTAGGTGGAGAAGTTGTCGAAGTTGAACACGTTGATGATGTCGATGCGCGCGTACAGCTCGGTCTCGCCCGGCATCTTGAACGTCTTCGTCGCCTGCAGATCGACCGAACGGTAGCCGAAGATCTTGCCACCCAGCAGGAACTTGCCATTGGCGTTGGGCACCGCGGCCTGCGGGGTCGGCAGGTTGTAGCCACTGGCCTGCGGCACGCCGTACCAGTCATTGACGGCAGTCGGGGTGGCCAGGGTGACCTTGCCACCGAAGGTGATGCCCCAGAAGCCCGCGTACGAACCGGTGACCACCAGGCGGTGGCGCGGCGCGCCGTTGGAACGGATGGTCGGGTAATCCTCGATCAGGCCGCGGTCGAACGCGTACTTCTCGTTGATGTCGCGGTTGTGGCGCGCGGTGGTCCAGGTGTAGGCCACCGAGGTACCCCAGCCGCTTTCCTGGGTGAACGGCTTCTGCGCCGACAGCAGGACCTGGGTCGCACGGGTCTTGATGCCCTGCTGACCGATGATCAGGCTGCCGAAGCCCGGCACGTTGCAGCTCCAGGCCTGGCTCAGGCCCGGGTCGGTGCCGCCGCACAGGCGCGGGTCATCGAAGAACTGGCCGGTCGGGTAACGGTTGCCCAGGGTGAAGGCGAAGCCGTCGTAGCTCAGGGTGCGGGAGATGGTGGCATCGGTCAGCCACTCACCCACCTGGTTGCTCATGCCGAAGCTGAACTGATCCGAGTACGGCACCTTGAGGTTGTTGTTCAGCAGATCGACTTCCAGACCGGCATTGCTGGTCGAGCCGACCAGGGTCTGCAGGTTGCCGATCCCGTTGAGCAGGTTCGGGTTCCAGTCGTAGCAGGCGGCCTGACCGTTGATGCAGGTGCCGGTCGACGGATTGCGGAAGTAGATCGTCGGCTGCGGCAGGGCCAGCTTGGTGGTTTCCAGCTGCAGGTTGTCGAACAGGTCGCGATCGTACGAACGACCGGCACCACCGTGGAACACGTGCTGCTCGTCGGCGTTGAGGTCATACGAGAAGCCCAGGCGCGGCTGCCAGGCATCCTTGAACGCCTTGCGGTTCTTGCCGGTGCTGATGTAATCGCCGATGTTCAGGCCACCCAGCGCCAGCGAATCGGCGTAGGTCTGGCCAGCGGCCGCACGCGGATCCTGCGAGTAGATCGCGTCGACCACCTGCTGCGGGGTGACGAAGTCCAGGTACGACGGGGTCTTCTCGTAGTCCCAGCGCAGGCCGAGGTTGAGCTGCAGGTGATCGTTGACCTGCCAGTCGTCCTGGATGAACAAGCCGATCTGCTTGGACTTCGAACGCACTTCGCCCGACACGCCCGACACGCCGGTCACCGGCTTGACGAACTGCGCCTTGTAGGGGATGGAATCCGGGAAGTCCGGATCGCCCAGGGTGTAGGTGAAGGTCGGGTTGATCTGCGCCGCGTCAGATGCGTACAGGTCGATCTGCTTGTACTTGGCGCCCATCTTGATGGTGTGATCGCCGGCCCACTGGATGCCATCCAGGGTCAGGTTGTCTTCGATCGACCAGCCCTTCTGGCCCTTCACCTGCGAATCCAGCGCCGATGCGCCACCGATCTTCACCACGGTGCGGTCTTCGGTGCCGTCCGGTGCGGTGTAGGTGATGCCGTTGGCCAGGGTCAGCGGGGTCGGGTTGTTGAACGAATCTTCATGGGTGACCATCAGTTCGTTGTAGTAACGCTCGCCGCTGTGGTTCCAGCGCAGGGCGTAACGACGGTCGGTGTTGACCACTTCACGGCCGGCTTCCGGCGCGGTCTGGCCGCTGAACTGCGACTGGGTTTCATCGCGATCCTGGAAGGTCAGCTCGATGCGATCGTTGTCGGTCGGCTCGAAGTCGACCTTGGCGAAGATCAGATCCTGCTGGAACGGCTGGCTGGCCGGGCCGAGACCGGCGGCGCCTTCCGGCGGCAGCAGGGCGGCAGCACGGCCGACCGCGCCGTCAGGCGCGATGGTGACCGGCAGGTCGAAGCGCTTGGCTTCATAGGTCACGAAGAAGTGGGCCTTGTCCTGGATGATCGGACCACCCAATGCAAATCCGTATTCCTTCTCGGCCGATGCCTCCTTCGTCTGGCCAGCCTGACGCTCGGCCGGGGTCTTGGCGCGCATGTCTTCGTTGGTGTAACGGTAGAAGGTTTCACCCTTGAACTCGTTGGTGCCGGACTTGGTGGCCGCAGTCACGGCCGCGCTCGACACCTGGCCGTATTCGGCCTTGTAGTTGCCGCTGATGACCTTGTATTCGCCGATCGCCAGCTGCGGGAACGGGTTGCCGGCGCTGCCGGACTGGCCGGCCACGCCGCCGCCCTTGACGTAGCTCTTCTGGCCCACGCCGTCGATGTAGACGTTGGTGCCGTCGGAGTTGGTGGCACCGCCACGCAGGGAGGTGTTGCCCTTGGCATCACGGGTGAAGATCAGGCCCGGCACCGCGTCGGCGAATTCCAGGAAGTTGCGCGACACCTGCGGGGTGGTCTGGATCTGCTGCAGGCTGACGGTCTTGCCCACTTCGGAGGTACGCACTTCCTGCAGCAGGGTCGGTGCAATGACGTTGACCGTGTCCAGGTTGGTGGCGTTGGCGGTGCTGCCGTTGGCCGGCGCGCCGCTGAAGTTCAGGGTCGCGGTCGAGGCCACGGTGACGGTCACCTTCTGCGTCTGGCCATTGGCCACGACGTTGTAGGTGCCCGGGTCCAGGCCCATCAGCGAGTAGCTGCCATCGGCACGGGTGGTGGCGCGGCGCACGGTGCCGCTGGCCACGTTGGTGGCGGTGACTTCGGTGCCGGCGGCAGCCTCGGCGACCTGGCCGCGCAGCGACGAGGTGGCCGACTGCGCCATCACGCTCGGGGCGGCGCCCAGCATCAGGCAGGTGACCAGCGCGCTGGACAACAGACTGCGGGCGGGCGCGCGGTTGCGGTGATTGGAATACGTCATGTAACTCTCCGGGTGGTGGTGGCCGTCTTTGCGGCCCCTGTCGTTTTATGTGGTGCGTTGTTTTAGGGCGTCACGACCAACGGTCGTGACCTACTGCTAGGTTCTGGCTTTGCTCGAATCACGCACGATCAGGGTCGGCACGAGCGTCTGCTTGTCGCCGGCCCCTTCTGTGTTGTTGCCATCCATCAACTGCAACAGGCGCGTCGCGGCCTTATCGCCGAGGTCGGCGATACTCACCTGCATCGTTGTCAACGATGGGTGAACGAAACGTGCCAGCGGAATGTCATCGAAACCCGCCAAGGCGACATCGGTCGGCACACGGACACCTGCCTGCGCGAACGCATACAGACACCCCAGCGCCATCATGTCGTTGGCGGCGAACACCGCATCGGGCAGCGTGCCGGCTGCCAGCAACTCCTGTCCGGCGCGATGGCCGGAAGCTTCGTCAAAGTCACCGGGCAACTCGATCCCTTCGGCAGCATCGCCGAAGGCCGCCAGCGCATCGCGGAAACCGCGCAGGCGCTCACGGGCGTCGTAGTTGAGATCCGGACCGGAAATGAAGGCGATGCGCCGATGCCCGACGTCCAGCAGGTGACGGGTCATGGCCATCGCGCCGGCATGGTCATCGATGCTCAGCACCGGATGATCCTGCTCGGGCAGGTACGTGTTGATCAGCACCGTGGGCAACGACTGCGGCAGGTTGTCGGTCAGGAAGCCCGGGCTCTCGGCATACGGCGAAAGCACCAGCAACCCATCGACACGGCCGCGCATGGCCCGCAGGGCCGCGCCCTGCTGCTCCTGGTCACCGTGGTAACTGGACACGAGCAGATGCTGGCGACGCTCGCGGGCCACCCCGTCGATGCCACGCATCAGTTCGGAAAAGAATTCGCCATAGAGATCGGGCAACACCACGCCAATGGTGTTGGTCCGCCGGCTGCTCAGGCTCCGGGCCGCTGCATGCGGGGTGTAGCGCAGTCGCGCTGCCACCTCCAGCACCAGCTTGCGCACGGGCTCGGCAACATTTTCATGGCCATTGAGTGCGCGCGAGACCGTGGCAACAGAGACACGGGCCTCACGGGCGACATCTTTGATAGTGATCGCTGCCTTGTTCACTTCGCCGCCCTCCACGGCTTAGAGATCTGGGCTTGGCGCGGAATGTAAGCGTTTTCAAACCCGGATGTAAACACTACGTTAGCCTCATGTCGTACGGCGGTAACCAAAAGCTGTCCATGGCGGCCCCTTTCGGGACTGGCCAGGACAAGGCGGGACAAGGGTTTCAGCGGTTTTTGACCGGTGTCTCGGCTCGGATGGACAACGCATGGATATCGGTCTCCATCATCGTCCCCAGGGCCGCATAGACGGCCCGGTGGCGCGCCAGCGGGAGCTTTCCTTCGAAGGCGGCGCTGACCACGTGCACCTTGAAGTGCCCCCGGCCGTCACGCGCGCCCTCATGGCCGGCGTGGCGGTGGCTGTCGTCCTTGACCTCCAGCAGCTCCGGATCCAGTGCCTGCTGCAGCGCCTCGCGGATGCGCTCGACCCGGTTCACGGCAGGACCTTGCGGAACGGACGCACCTGGACGCGAACATAGACGCCCGCCTCTACATAAGGATCGGCGGCGGCCCAGTCCTGGGCGTGGGTCAGCGAATCGAACGCGGCGATCACCACGCTGCCACTGAAGCCGGCCGGGCCGGGATCTTCGCTGTCGATGGCCGGGCACGGGCCGGCCAGCAGCAGCCGCCCCTCGTCCTGCAGGGCCTGCAGCCGGGCCAGGTGAGCCGGGCGCGACGCCAGACGGGCCGCCAGCACATCCGTGCCGTCATAGCCTTCAATCACATACCACACGGGCAACTCCGAGGTCTTGTTGAATCAATCCCGGACATTCTAGCGGGCTGGCTGGACACTGGCGCGGCAACCCCGTAGTCTTATGTCCATTGCACGTGGCTGGATGCAGCGCCCCGTCGGCAACCGGCTCCACCGCCAGCCGACGACCGATCCACTGCCCCACACCAGCACACGTAGACGACCTCCCCGTAGTTCTGTAGCTGCCCATCGCGGCGCGCCTTGCTGTTTGAAGTGTGGAATCGCGCCGACCCAGGCGTGTCATGGCTTGCCATCCTGCCGCCCGGGACCGTTCCGGACGCTGGCATGGTGCGGCGACCGGTCCGTTGCAATACTGACGTCTATTTGATGACTGCCGAACTCGCGCCCGACGCGAACCCGCCAATCCGAGTGCCCGCCCCACAGCAGCAGGAAATGCCGCTGGCCCTGGTGCATGGACAGCCGGTCCTGCAGATTCCGCAGGACCTGTACATCCCGCCGGACGCGCTGGAAGTCATCCTGGATGCGTTCGAGGGTCCGCTGGACCTGCTGCTGTACCTGATCCGCCGGCAGAACCTGGACATCCTGGATATCCCGGTCGCCGAGATCACCCGCCAGTACGTCGAATACATCAACGTCATGCAGGAGCTGCGCTTCGAACTGGCGGCCGAGTACCTGGTGATGGCGGCGATCCTGGCCGAAGTGAAGTCGCGGATGCTGTTGCCGCGGCCGCCCAGCATCGAGGGCGAGGAAGCCGATCCGCGCGCCGAGCTGGTGCGCCGGCTGCAGGAGTACGAACGTTTCAAGCAGGCCGCCGAGGACATCGACAGCCTGCCCCGCCAGGACCGCGACACCACCGTGGTCCACGCCTTCGTCCCCGACCGCGCGGCCGTCAAGCTGCCGCCGCCGGTGGATCTGAAGGAAATGCTGATGGCGCTGCACGACGTGCTCAAGCGCGCCGAGCTGTTCACCGGCCACGCGATCAAACGCGAGGCACTGAGCGTGCGCCAGCGGATGGGCGACGTGCTGGGTCGTCTGGAAGACGGCAGGTTCTACCGGTTTGAAACGCTGTTCACCGCCGAAGAAGGCAAGCTGGGGGTGCTGGTCACCTTCCTCGCCCTGCTGGAACTGGCCAAGGAACAGCTGCTGGACATCGTCCAGGAAGCTCCGCTGGCGCCGATCTATGTCAAGTCCCTGGCCGCCGGCAACACCAACGAACCGCTGCAGTTCAACAGCGAGTTCGACGACAACGACGCCGCCAACGCATCCGACTGAGCACCCGACCCACGTATGGATCAACCGCTGATCAACCGTATTGTCGAAGGCGCCCTGCTGGCGGCCAGTGAGCCGTTGACGCTGGCGCAGCTGCAGGGCCTGTTCCCGGAAGAGGAGCCGGCACCGCCGGGCAGCATCGAACGCGCGCTGGAACTGCTGCGCGAGGGCTGTCAGGACCGTGGCGTGGAACTGGTCGAGGTGGCCTCCGGCTTCCGCTTCCAGGTCACCAGCGAAGTGCATGGTTACATCACCCGGCTGTGGACGGAGCGCAAGACCCGCTACACCCGTGCCACGCTGGAAACGCTGGCATTGATCGCCTACCGCCAGCCGATCACCCGCGGCGAGATCGAACAGGTCCGCGGCGTGGCGGTCAGCAGCAACATCATCCAGGCCCTGGAAGAGCGCGAATGGATCCGCGTGATCGGCCACCGCGACGTGCCCGGCAAGCCGGCGCTGTTCGGGACCACCAAGGGCTTCCTGGATTATTTCGGTCTCAAGCGGCTGGACGAACTGCCGCCGCTGTCCGAGCTGCGCGACCTGGGTGAGCTTGAACCGCAGCTGCCGCTGGACAGCGAAGGCCAGCCGGCTGGTCGCCTGCCCGCCGGCGCGGCGACCCCGGAGGCCGAACGGGATACGGACGCGGCCAATGACGACGCCACTCCGGCGCCGTCAGGTCCGTCAGACCCGGCAGACCCGCCAGGCCCGGTGGACCCTGTTGCCGCCCGGCTGGCCGCCCGCGTGGCGCTGGCCTCGGCGAGACTGGCGGAGCAACCGGCAGAACCGGACAATAGCGAGGCGGCCGATGCTTCGGACGCCTCCGACACCCCATCCCATGCGCCGTTGCCGCTTGCCGACGACGACGCGGATACGACCGCCAGCGATGGCGAACCCGATACCGCGCCGGGAGAGCGCGCGGCGCCCCAGAACGAAACCGAAAACAACGCCGTCGCGAAGACGACCGTGGCTGTTGACGAAGCCGATCCCGAACCAGAGGCCGACGCATCCGTTGCCGGCCGGAGCCAAGTAAATGAGTGACACCCCCCGCAAGCCATCGTTGAACAAGCTTTCGCTCAAGCGCGAAACCGCCTCCGAACAGCCCAAGCTCGAAGAGCGCCTGCACAAAGTGCTGGCGCAGGCCGGCCTGGGTTCGCGCCGCGCGCTGGAACAGCGCATCGCCGATGGCCTGGTCAAGGTCAACGGTGAAGTCGCGCAGACCGGCCAGTCGATCAAGAGCGGCGACAAAGTCGAACTGGACGGCCGTGGCTTCGTCGCCACCGCGCTGACCGAAACCTCCCGCGTGCTGGCCTACAACAAGCCGGAAGGCGAAGTGACCACGCGCGAAGATCCCGAAGGTCGCCCGACCGTGTTCGAAGCGCTGCCTGCCCTCAAGGGCGCGCGCTGGATCGCGATCGGCCGCCTGGACATCAACACCACCGGCCTGCTGCTGGCGACCACCGATGGTGAGCTGGCCAACGCGATGATGCACCCCTCCTACGAGGTCGAGCGCGAGTACGTGGTGCGCGTGCGCGCCCCGGAAGGCGAAGAGAAGGTGCCCGACAACATCGTTGACCGCCTCGCGCGTGGCGTGGCGCTGGAAGACGGCCCGGCCAAGTTCGACGAGATCGAACGCATCGGCGGCACCGATTCGCACGACTGGTTCCGCGTGGTGGTCAAGGAAGGCCGCAACCGCGAAGTGCGCCGCCTGTGGGAATCCCAGGGCTGCCAGGTCAGCCGACTGAAGCGCACCCGCTACGGCAAGGTCAGCCTGCCGCGCGAACTGCTGCGTGGCCAGTCGGTCGAACTGCCGGCCAAGCAGGTTGAAGCGCTGCGCGCCGAACTGAAGCTGGAAGAAGGTGCCCCGTCGGCACTGACCCTGCAGCCGGTGATCGGCCAGCGTCGTGCCGCCAAGACCACCGTGCGCGTGTCGCGCGACGGCGGCCGTGGCAACGCCTACGTCAACGGCCACAACTCGGCCGATGAAGGCCGCGAACTGCGTCGTTTCGACAATGTGCGCGAAGAGCGTGGCCGTGGCCGCGGTGGCAAGGGCGGCGGCTTCAAGGGTGGCCTGACGGTCAGCGGTGAAGCGGCGGCCAAGCAGTCGCAGCGCCCGTTCAAGGCGCGCCCGGACAAGGGCAACCGCGCGCTTCCGGAAGGCAACCCGGCCGCGTTCCGCAGCTGGTACGTGCCGGACGGTGTCAGCACCGGCCCGAGCGGCCACCGCAATGCCGGCCCGGGCGCAGCCCGCGGCCCGGGCGCGCGTGGTCCGGGCGCTGGCGCAGGCGCCGGTGGCCAGGGCCGTCCGTACGGCAAGCCGAAGGGTCCGGGTGGCGCAGGCGGCCCGGGGCGCGGCAGCTACGGCGGCGGTGCTGAAGGGCGTGGCGGTTACGCCGGCGGTGGCGGTGGTTACGGCGGCGAGAACCGCGGTGGCGAAAGCCGTGGCGGCTACGGCGGCCAGGGCCGTCCGGCCGGCGCCGGTGCCGGTGGCAACCGCGGTGGCCAGAGCGGCCAGGGTCCGTCGCGTCATCCGTACGGCCATCCGGGCAATGCCCCGAGCTTCCCGTCCGACCACGCCAATCCGGGCAGCAGCCCGTACGGCAGCGCGCGTCCGGCGGGTAACCGCGGTCCGGGTGGTCCGGGTGGCAATCGTGGTCCGGGTGGTCCCGGTGCGCGTGGCCCGGGCGCCAATGCGCGCGGCCCCGGCGGCCACGGTGGCAACCGCGGTCCCGGTGGCCCGGGCGGCAACCGTGGCCCGGGTGGCCCCGGCGGTCGTGGTCCCGGCGGTCCGGGCGGTCGCCCGGGTGGCAACCGCGGCCCGGGTGGCGGCGGTCACCGTGGTGGCGGCCCGCGCGGCGGCTGATCAGTGAGATAAAAAAACCCCGGCTTCGGCCGGGGTTTTTTGTTGGGGGCTGAGCGGTGCAGCCACGCAAGGCGTGGCCCTACCCCCTCAACGGCGTTCGATGGTGAACCGCCCCACGCCCACACCCAGATCCCAGCCCTTGCCGGTTCCGGCCAGGGCCAGCGATACATCGCCCTTGGTCATCACCTGCGCATTGCTGGATTTGTCGGCGCCGGCGTGCGCTTCAACGGCCGCGTAGGAACCGATCAGGTCGTTGACCGAGTAGGCGCCGGAGAACTTGCCCTTGCCGTCGACGATCTTCGACTTGCCCACGGTGAGCCCGCCGCCCTTGGCGGTGATCTTGACCGGGATGCGGGTGCCGTTGTCGCACTGGATGGTGCCGGTACCCGAGGCGGTCTTGTACAGCACCGACCAGCCGGCGAGGTTGTAGTGCAGCTCGCAGTCAATGTTGCCGGCGGCCTGCGCGGCCGGGACGGCCGAGATGCCGGCCAGTGCGATCAATGCCAGGGAGAACTTCTTCATGCGGGTCCGCTCGTACTGAAGGGGTAACAAGCCAAATCTAGCAGCGCGCGCGTGTGGCGCGGATGATGCGCATCGCGCGCATCCGGCATCCGTTCAGCACGAGCGGCCCGGGTAGTAGTGCCGGCCGCTGGCCGGCTCCAGGCAATCCTGCAACGCCCATGAGGGCCGGCCGCTGGCCGGCTCCAGGCAATCCTGCAACGCCCATGAGCGCCGGCCGCTGGCCGGCGATGCGCACCGCCAGCAACGTGCAGAGCCGGCCAGCGGCCGGCACTACCGTTTCAGCTGCGTTCCTGCAGGCTGAAACTGTCGGCATCGAGCATCGCCGGGAAGCGCGCGCGGTGGGCGGCGAGTGCCGCGGCCGAGATCGTGGTGGTGACCACCTGCTCGGTTTCGCGCACTTCCACCTGCGGCTGGCCGAGGAAATCGATCACCGCACTGTCGCCGGCGTAATGCAGATCGTTGCCGTCCACACCGATCCGGTTCACCGCCGCCACAAAGCAGAGGTTCTCGATCGCACGCGCACGCAGCAGCGTCTTCCACGCATAGGCGCGGGCCGATGGCCAGTTCGCCACGAAAATCTGCAGATCGAAATCCAGCTGATCGGCGCGCTCGACGTTGTAGCGGTTGCGGCAGAACACCGGGAAACGCAGGTCGTAGCAGACCTGCGGATTGATCCGCCAGCCTTTCCACTCCACGCACAGGCGCTCGCGGCCGGCGGCGTAGCGCTCGTGCTCGCCGCCGTAACGGAACAGGTGGCGCTTGTCGTAGTACTGCAGCTCGCCCTCCGGCGTGGCCCACAGCAGGCGGTTGTAGACGCCCTCGCCCACCCGCAGCTGCACGCTGCCGGTGACCGCCGCGCCCAGCCGCACGGCCTGCTCGCGGATCCAGGCGACGGTGGGGCCGTCCATGCCCTCTGCCTTGTCGATGGCATCGTTGGAGAAGCCGCTGGTGAAGGTCTCCGGCAGGATCACCAGATCGGTCTGCCCGGCCAGCGGCGCCAACAGCGCACCGTAATGCGCGCGGTTACCCGCCGGGTCGTGCCAGCGGGTGTCGCCCTGGATCAGGGAAATGCGCAGATCCTGCAGCTCGGTCACGGCACCCATCACAGTGCCCGCAGGCGGTCGATCGCCGCGTCCATCGTGGCGTCGTTCTTGGCAAAGCACAGGCGGACCAGACGCTGGCCGGCCGGGGCGGTCTCATAGAACGGCGACAGCGGGATCGCCGCCACGCCCTTCTCGATCGTCAGCCATTTCACGAATTCGTGGTCCGGCAGATCGCTGACGGCCGCGTAATCCACCAGCTGGAAGTAGCCACCCGGCACCGGCAGCGGTGTCAGGCGCGTGGTCAGCAGCTGCTCGCGGAAGCGGTCACGCTTGGCCTGGTAGAACGCACCGAGTTCCAGATGGTGCTCGGGCTCATCGCGGATCATCGCGGCGAAGCCGTACTGGGCCGGGCCGAAGCTGGTGAAGGTGTTGTACTGATGCACCTTGCGGAACTCGGCGGTCATCGCCGGCGGCGCAATGGCATAACCGATCTTCCAGCCGGTGCAGTGGTAGGTCTTGCCGAAGCTGGAAATCACGAACGCGCGCTCGCGCAGTTCCGGATGGCGCAGCGAAGATTCGTGGCGACGACCGTCGTAGATGATGTGCTCGTACACCTCATCGGAGATCAGGTAGATGTCGGTGCCGCGCAACACATCGGCCAGCGCCTGCATGTCCTCGGCGGTCAGCATCGCGCCGGACGGGTTGTGCGGGGTGTTGACCATCAGCAGGCGGGTGCGCGGGGTGATCGCGGCACGCACGCGGTCCCAGTCGACCGCGAAGGTCTGCGGGTCCAGCGGCACGTGCACGGCACGCGCGCCGGCCAGGTCGATCGCCGGCTCGTAGCAGTCGTAGGCCGGGTCGAGCACGATCACCTCCTCGCCGGGGCGGACCACGGCGTGGATGGCGTTGAAGATCGCCTCGGTGGCGCCGCTGGTGACGGTGATCTCGGTATCCGGGTCCACCTGGGCGCCGTACAGATCCAGCGACTTCTGCGCGATGGCGTGGCGCAGCGGCGCCACGCCGGTCATTGGCGGGTATTGATTCAGACCGCCCTGCATCGCGGCGACGGTTTCATCGATCAGCCGCTGCGGTGCGGAGAAATCCGGGAACCCCTGGCCCAGGTTGACCGCGCCGTGTTCGGCGGCGAGCTGGGACATCACGGTGAAGATGGTGGTGCCCACCTTGGGCAGCTTGGTTTGCGGTTGCATCGGCAGCAGGGAAAGAACCGGGGGAACTCCCAGTGTACGCAAATCATCCTGCCCGTTCCCCCGATACAATGGCGGCCCATTCCGGTGCAAAGATCCCGCCCCTTGAACGCCCCTCCGTTGCTGGCCGCGCATGGCCTTGGCTTCAGTCGCAACGACGAACCCGTCTTCGGCCCGCTGGACCTGCACGTGGATGCCGGCGAAGCCCTGCTGGTGCAGGGCGACAATGGCGCCGGCAAGACCACCCTGCTGCGGGTGCTGGCCGGCCTGCTGCGCGCCGGCAGCGGCCAGGTCGAGATCGATGGCAAGCGTGCCGGGCACAAGGAGCGCGCGAACTATGTGGCCTACCTGAGCCACCTGCCCGCACTGAAGCCGGACCTGGACACGCTGGAGAACCTGCATTTCCTGTGCGGACTGCACGGCCGCCGCGCCCGCCAGATGCCCGGCAACGCGCTGGCCATCGTCGGCCTGGCCGGCTATGAGGACACCTTGGTGCGACAGCTGTCGGCCGGGCAGAAGCGACGCCTGGCGCTGGCCCGCATCTGGCTCTCGCCCGCGCCGCTGTGGCTGCTTGACGAGCCGTACGCCAATCTCGATCTGGACGGCATCAACCTGGTGAACCGCATGATTTCCGCGCACCTGCGCAGCGGCGGTGCCGCCCTGGTCACCACCCACGGCGCGTACGCCGCGCCACCGGTGCGCACGCGCCTGCTGACCCTCGGAGCGGCGCCATGATCGCGCCGGGTACCGAACCGGGTCTATGGCAGACCGCGCGGGCGCTGGTCGCCCGCGACATGCGCCTGCTCTGGCGCCGCCGCGGCGATGCGCTGCAGCCCTTGCTGTTCGCGTTGCTGGTGGTGGTGCTGTTCGCATTGGCACTGGGCCGTGATCCCGAGGCGATGGCACGCGTGGCCGCAGCCGTGATGTGGCTGGCGGTGCTGCTGGCCGGCCAGCTGGCCCTGGATTCGCTGTTCCGCAGCGACGCCGAAGATGGCTCGCTGGAGCAATGGCTGCTGGCCCCCGTCCCGCTGGCCTGGCTGGTGCTGGTGCGGGTACTGGTGCACTGGGTCACCACCGCCCTGCCGCTGATCGTGATGTCGCCGTTGCTGGCGGAAATGCTGCATCTGCCGCATGACCAGCTGCCGATGTTGCTGGCATCGTTGCTGCTGGGAACGCCGCTGCTGAGCTTGATCGGCGGGGTGGTCGCCGCGCTGACGGTCGGCATCCGGCGCTCTGGTATTCTCGTGGCGCTGCTGGCCCTGCCGTTGTATGTGCCGGTGCTGGTGTTCGGTGCGGGCAGTGTGGCGGCGGTCGCCCGCGGCCAGGACCCGATCGGTGCGCTGCTGATGCTGGGCGCCGGGCTGGTGGTGGCGCTGGTGCTGGCCCCGCTGGCGACGGCCGCGGCGATCCGCATCTCGCTGAGTTGAGCGGTATGGCGTACTGTCGGTGGCGTGAACTGCGTTGTGAGCGTCACCTGCCTCCGCGTCAACCGTTGCCGAGCCACTCCACGTCCGTTCCATCGTCGCCCTTCGTTGGATAGCCACTGCCGCATGCACCCGATCGTCCGCTGGTTCCACCAACTCGGTTCGCCGCCCACCTTCGACCGCTTTGCCGCGCGCTGGTCGCGGGTGTTCTACCTGGCGGCGGTGCCGGTGCTGCTGGTCGGCATCTGGCAGGCGCTGGCGGTGGTGCCGGCCGACTCCAAGCAGCTGGACAGCTTCCGCATTCTCTATATCCACGTGCCGAGCGCGTGGATGAGCCTGTTCGTGTTCGCGCTGATGGCGCTGTACGCCGCGATCGCGCTGATCTGGCGGATCAAGACCTGCGAAATCCTGGCGATGGCCTGTGCCCCGCTCGGCGCCGGCTTCACCCTGATCACCCTGCTCACCGGCAGCATCTGGGGCAAGCCGACCTGGGGCACCTGGTGGGACTGGGACCCGCGCATGACCACCGAGCTGATCCTGCTGTTCCTGTACCTGGGCGTGATCGGCCTGTACCACGCCATCGAGGACCGTCGCAGCGCCGCGCGCGCAGCGGGCCTGCTGTCCATCGTCGGGGTGAGCCTGCTGCCGGTGATCCGCTATTCCGTGGAATGGTGGGGCAGCCTGCACCAGGGCCAGACCATCCGCCTGTTCGGCGAGTCGACGCTGGATGCCAGCATGGCGCTGCCACTGTGGCTGATGGTGATCGGCACCAAGCTGTGGTTCGCCGGCTCGCTGCTGGCCAAGGCCCGCGCCGACAACCTGCTGCGCGAAGCCGGCAAGGCCTGGGTCGCCGCCGGCCCCCGTGCCCCACGGGAGGACAGCCGCCCATGACCCACCTGCCCTATGTGATTGCCGCCTATGCCGTGTTCGTGCTGGTGCTGGGCAGCGATGCCATCGGCTCCTGGCTGCGCCTGCGCTGGGCGCGCCGCCTGGCCGCGCGCCGCCAGCAGCGCCAGCAGGCCCGCGCTGCCGCCGGCAGCGCACCGCCGCTGGCACCGGAGCTGACCCGATGAATCCGGTCCGGCGTCGCCGCCTGCTCTGGGTGATGCTGCTCGTGCTGGCCTCCGGCCTGGCGACCGCGCTGGTCGCGATGGCCCTGCAGCGCAATATCGCCTACCTCTACACCCCCTCCGAAGTGCTGCGTGGCGATGCCGGCGATCACGCCCGGTTCCGTCTGGGCGGCATGGTGGTCAAAGGCTCGCTGCAGCGCGCACCCGGTTCGCTGGATGCGCACTTCGTGGTCACCGATGGTGACGCGACATTGCCGGTGATCACCTCGCGGATCCTGCCGGACCTATTCGCCGAGGGCACCGCCGTGGTCGCCACCGGACGCCTGCAGGACGGCCGTTTCGTTGCCGAAGAAGTGCTGGCCAAGCACGACGAGACCTACATGCCCAAGGAAGTGGCCGACAAGATGGGTCAGGCACATATCAAACACGATGTGCCCGTGCCGGCGCCGGAGACGTACTGAGTGCTGCCGGAACTGGGGCAGATCCTGCTGGTCACCGCACTGTTGATGGCCGTGCTGCAGACCGTGCTGCCGCTGTGGGGCGCCCATCGCGGCCGCGCCACGTGGATGGCGGTGGCGCGACCGGCGGCGTACGCGCAGCTGGCGCTCCTGCTTGGGGCATTCGGCGTGCTGACAGCGGCGTTCGTCACCCAGGATTTCTCGGTGCGCTATGTGGCGGAGAACTCCAACTCGCTGCTACCGCTGGCCTACCGCTATTCGGCGGTGTGGGGCGCGCATGAAGGCTCCCTGCTGCTGTGGGCGCTGGTGCTGGCGCTGTGGTGCGGCGCCGTGGCGCTGTGGTCCAAACGCCTGCCGGCCGAGGTGTCCGCCCGCGTGCTGGGCGTGCTCGGCATCATCAGCATCGGCTTCCTCGCCTTCCTGATCTTCACCTCCAACCCGTTCGCGCGGCTGCTCCCGGCGCCGCTGGAAGGGCGCGACCTCAATCCGCTGCTGCAGGATCCCGGGCTGATCATCCACCCGCCGATGCTGTACATCGGGTACGTGGGCTTTGCGGTGCCGTTCGCATTCGCGATCGCCGCCCTGCTGGAAGGCCGCGTGGATGCGCGCTGGCTGCGCTGGACGCGACCGTGGACCAACGTGGCCTGGGGCTTCCTGACCATCGGCATCGCACTGGGCAGCTGGTGGGCGTATTACGAACTGGGCTGGGGCGGCTGGTGGTTCTGGGATCCGGTCGAAAACGCCAGCTTCATGCCGTGGCTGGCCGGTGCGGCGCTGATCCACTCGCAGGCGGTCACTGAAAAGCGCGGCAGCTTCGCCAGCTGGACGCTGCTGCTGGCCATCGCCGCATTCGCGCTGTCACTGCTCGGCACCTTCCTGGTGCGCTCGGGCGTGCTGACCAGCGTGCATTCGTTCGCGGCCGATCCTTCGCGCGGCACCTTCATCCTGATTTTCCTGGCCCTGGTGATCGGCGGCGCGCTGCTGCTGTACGCGCTGCGGGCCGGCGCGCTGACCAGCGAGGATCCGCGCCGCGGCTTCCTGCCGACCTCGCGCGAGACCCTGCTGCTGGCCAACAACCTGCTGCTCGCCGCCGCCTGCGGCATGGTTCTGCTGGGCACGCTGTACCCGCTGCTGGCCGATGCCTTGGGCCTGGGCAAGGTCTCGGTCGGGCCGCCCTACTTCGGCACGCTGTTCGTGGTGCTGATGGCACCGCTGGTAGCACTGCTGCCGTTCGGGCCGCTGGTCAACTGGCAGCGCGACCAGGCCTCGCGGCGGTTGGCGATGCTGGCACCGTGGGCCGGGCTGGCCCTGCTGCTGGGCGTGATCGCGTACTTCATGGCGCCGCAGGGCGCGTTGAAGACCGCCGCCGGCGTGACCGGTGCGGCCTGGGTCGCGTTCGGTACCGGGCGTTTCGTCTGGACCCGCCTGCGCGGCAATGGCAGGTTCACTGCCGAGATGGTCGGCATGCTGCTGGCCCATGGTGGGGTGGCCGTGTTCCTGGCCGGCGCGCTGCTGGTCGAAGCCTTGAACGTGCAGCGCGAAGTCGCGCTCGCCCCCGGGCAGTCGCTGGTGGTGGGCACCTATGAAGTGCGCTTCGAAGGCGTGGACCATCAACAGGGCCCGAATTACGTCGCCGATCGCGGGCACCTGCGCGTGCTTCAGCACGACCGCGAACTGGCCCTGCTGCATCCGGAAAAACGCCTGTACGCCAGTGGCGGACAGGTGATGACCGAGGCCGGCATCCACGCCCGCCTCAACGGCGATGTTTACGTGGCACTCGGCGAGTCGCTGGGCAACAATGCATGGGCCGTGCGCGTGCACATCAAACCGTTCGTCCGCTGGATCTGGCTGGGCGCGCTGCTGATGGCACTGGGTGGCTTCGTCACCGCCGCCGATCGTCGTTTCCGTCGTCCCTAGGAGTTTCCCGTGTCCGATCCCCGCCCCGCCTCCCGTCCGCTGCCGCCCGTGGCCATCGTCATCGGGGTGCTGTTCTTCTTCGGGCTGTTGGGGCTGATGATCTACGGGGTGATGAAATCCGGTGCGCCGGACCGCGATGTCCTGCCCTCGGCACTGATCGGCAAGCCCGCACCGGCCTTCGAACTGCCGGTGCTGCACGATCCGCACATCAAGGTCAGCAGCACCGAACTGCGCGGCGCCCCCTACGTGCTCAACGTCTGGGGCAGCTGGTGCGCGGCCTGCCGCGACGAACATCCGATCCTGACCAGATTCGCCGAAACCAAGCGCGTGCGCGTGATCGGCTACAACTGGAAGGACGAGCCGGCCGATGCCCTGCGTTGGCTGGAACAACTTGGCAATCCGTTCGTGCTGGTGCTGAGCGACATCGAAGGCCGCACCGCGATCGACTGGGGCGTCACCGCCGCGCCGGAGACCTTCCTGGTTGACGCCAGTGGCGTGGTGCGCTGGAAGTACAGTGGCGCGCTCAGCCAGCGCGTCATCGATACCCAGCTGATTCCGGAACTGGAAAAGGTGGAGCGTGCGAATGCCCAGCCGCAGCTGCCGGCCTCGCCGTAACCGGATGCTCCGCCAGGTCGGCGTGGCGCTGATCGCGCTGACGCTGTCCATGGCCTCGCCGGTGATGGCGCAGGCCGTCTCCGACCCGACCCCGTTGCAGTATCGCGATGCCGCCGAGGAAGCCCGCTTCCACGCGCTGGCCGCCGAGCTGCGCTGCGTGCAATGCCAGAACCAGTCGCTGGCCGATTCCAATGCGCAGATCGCACATGACCTGCGCCGCGAGGTGCTGGTGCTGATGCAGCAGGGCAACAGCGACGCACAGATCAAGCAGTTCCTGGTCGACCGTTATGGCGAGTTCGTGCTGTACCGGCCACCGATGGAGGCACGCAATGCGCTGCTCTGGTTCGGCCCACCGGTGGCGCTGCTGCTCGGCGCGGGCGTGCTGATCTGGGTGGTGCGTCGGCGCAGCCGCGGGATCGAACCGATGGACAAGAGCGAGGAGCGCTGGTGAGCCTTTGGATGGCCCTGAGTGCCGCGGTGGTCGCGGCGGCCGTTGCGGCATGCGTACTGTGGCCGCTGCGTGCGGGCGGCCAACACCGTCCCTTCGCGATCGCGATGCTGGCCCTTGGGTTGGCCGGTGGCGCGTTGTACCTGCTGGTCGGCACGCCGGATGCCGCCGAGCGGACGGCGGCCAGTAACGAACCCGCCACACTGGAAGATGGCGTGCAGGCGCTGGAAGAGGCGCTGGCGAAAGACCCGCAACGCGCCGATGGCTGGGCCCTGCTCGGCCGCTCGCAACTGGCGCTGGGCAAGCTCGCCGAGGCCACGGCCGCGTTCGACCGCGCGGTGCAACTCGCCCCGGACGACCCCGGCGTGCTGGTCGAAGCGGCACAGGCGCGCGCCCAGGCCGCACCCGGCAAACAGTTCGACGACCAGGCCCTGCAATGGCTGCGCCACGCCAACGCACTCGCGCCGGAGAGCGAACGCGCCGGCTGGCTGATCGGCATTGCCCTGCGCCAGCGCGGGCAGGACGCCGAGGCGGTAGCCGCCTGGGAAGCACTGCTGCCCCGCCTGGAGCCGGGTGCGGCGCGCGCGTTGCGCGAGCAGATCGCCATCGCCCGCGGCGCTGCCGGTCTGCCGCCGCTGGTGGAAACGCCTGCCCCTGCGGCGGCTGGCGACCACGCCCTCGCCGTGCAGGTGCGCTTCGCGCCCGGAACCGCAATGGATCCGGCCTGGGCCAACGCCACGGTCTTCGTGATCGCACGCGCGCCGGACGGCCCGCCGATGCCGGTCGCGGTGCAGAAGCATCCGGCCAGCCGGCTGCCGCTGCTGGTGACGCTCGGCGATGGCGACAGCCCGATGCCAACCAGCACGCTGTCCCAGCTGCAGGAGGTCGAGGTAGTGGCACGGCTGTCGCGCTCGGGCCAGGCCAACCGCCAGCCGGACGATGTGGAAACCGCGCCGGTACGGGTGCGCCTGCCCCACGCCGGGCCGGTGTCCCTGGTGTTTGATCGCCCCTGACCGATGCGCGGCCGCGACGCAGCGTGCCGCTCACCACTACGGCGCCATCGCGGCGCCCGGCTAAACTGCGTGCATGACTGAATTCATTCCCCCCGGCACCCGTTATCACGCCCTGCCCTCGCCGTTCGCGTTCAAGCGCGGCGGTGAACTGCACGATGCGCACGTTGCCTACGAAACCTGGGGCACGCTCGCTGCCGATGCCGGCAATGCGGTATTGATCGTCACCGGGCTCTCGCCCGATGCGCATGCCGCGGCCAACGCCAACAACCCGGCCGCCGGCTGGTGGGAGGCGATGGTCGGCCCGGGCAAGCCGATCGATACGGATCGCTGGTTCGTGATCTGCGTGAACTCGCTGGGCAGCTGCAAGGGCTCGACCGGTCCGGCCAGCATCGACCCGGCCACCGGGGAGCTGTACGGCCTACGCTTCCCCGAACTGTCGATCGAAGATGGCGCACGCGCAGCGGTCGAGGTGGTGCGCGCATTGGGCGTGACCGAGCTGGCCTGCGTGATCGGCAACTCGATGGGCGGGATGACCGCGCTGGCGCTGCTGTTGCTGCACCCGGGCATCGCGCGCAGCCATATCAATATTTCCGGCAGTGCCCAGGCGTTGCCGTTCTCGATCGCGATCCGCTCGCTGCAACGCGAGGCGATCCGGCTTGATCCGCAGTGGAATGGCGGTCGCTACACCGACCAGGCCTATCCGGAATCGGGCATGCGCATGGCCCGCAAGCTCGGCGTGATCACCTATCGCTCCGCGTTGGAATGGGATGGCCGCTTTGGCCGCGTGCGCCTGGATTCGGATCAGGCCGATGACGATCCGTTCGGTCTGGAGTTCCAGGTCGAAAGCTATCTGGAAGGCCATGCCCGCCGCTTCGTGCGCTTCTTCGATCCCAACTGCTATCTGTACCTGAGCCGCTCGATGGACTGGTTCGACCTGGCCGAATATGCCGACGGCGACGTGATGGCCGGGCTGGCCCGCATCCAGGTGGGCAAGGCACTGGCGATCGGCGCCAACACCGACATCCTGTTCCCGGTGCAGCAGCAACAGCAGATCGCCGACGGTCTGCGCGCCGGCGGTGCCGATGCGCAGTTCATCGGGCTGGATTCACCGCAGGGGCACGATGCGTTCCTGGTGGATTTCGCACGGTTCGGGCCGGCGGTCAGCGGCTTCCTGTCCTCGCTCTGAGTTTACCCATGCGCCTTCAAGGAAAGATCAGCGAGTGGAACGACGCGCGCGGCTTCGGCTTCGTACAGCCTAATGGCGGTGGCGAGCGATGCTTCGTGCATATCCGCGCCTTCGCTGCACGTGATCGCCGCCCGGTGCTGGGCGATGTGATCACCTATGACGTGCAGGCGGATGCACAGGGACGCCGCAATGCGGTGGCGGTGCGGTTCGCGCTGGCTCGGGATGGTGGTCGTCCTGCTGCACGCACTGCGGTGCGTGGTGCGGGGCCGGATCGACTGCCGCGCACCGCCATCGCACTGGTGTTCCTCGCAGGCCTCATTGCCGTGGCGATGTGGCAGCACTGGCCGACGTGGGTACCGGGTGCGTACCTGGGCCTGAGCGTGGTGACCTTTGCCTGGTACTGGTATGACAAATCCGCCGCCCAGAATGATCGCCAGCGCACACCGGAAAGCACGCTGCAGGGCCTGGCCCTGCTCGGCGGTTGGCCGGGTGCGTTGATGGCACAGGCCATGCTGCGGCACAAGAACCGTAAAGCCGCCTTCCAGCAGGTGTTCTGGGCGGCCGTAGTGATCAACATCGTGGCGCTGGGAGGGTTGATCCGCGACGGCAGGTTCTTCGGGTAGATCCACGCCATGCGTGGATGCTGTGCACGTAGTGTGCGGATCGCCTTCGCCGCTACCCTTCCAACCTTCCATCCCGCAACCGGTAACTCCGATGCACGATGCCCTCGGGCAGTGCGTCGTGGGTGATCATCAACAGACTGCGATTGCCCAGCGCCGCCACCATGTCCTGCAGCAATGCATGCGCGGTATCCACATCCAGGCCTTCGGTGGGTTCATCCAGCAACAGGATCGGTGCGTCACGCAGCAGCGCGCGCGCCAGCGCCAGGCGCCGCGCCTGCCCGGCTGACATCGTGGCGCCGTTCTCGCCCACCCACGCCGCCAACCCGCCGATCTGCTCGGCCCAGGCATGCAGACGGACCTCCGCGAGCACCTGCCACAAGCGCGCATCGCTGGCCGCCATGTCGCCGAGCCGCAGGTTGTCCGCCACGGTGCCAGCAAACACCGGCGCATTCTGCGGCAGCCAGGCGATCTGACGGTGCCAGTCGGCCTGCGCGAAACTGCGGATATCGGCATCACCGTAACGCACGCTGCCGGCCTCCGGATCCCACAGCCGCAACAGCAGCGAGGACAGCGTGGTCTTGCCACTGCCGCTGTCACCGCGGATCGCAATCCGTTCGCCCGGCGCGAGTTCCAGTTGCACCTGGTCGAGCAACACACGGCCCTGGCCGGGCCAACGGAACACCACCTGATCGAACCGCAGCGTTGCAGGCACGGATGGCACGGTCACCGGCGCGGCGGCTTCCACCACGCCAGGCGCCTGGTCCACGATGGCCTCCAGCCGCACCGCGGCGACGCGGCCGGACAACCACGATTGCCAGGCCAAGCCGATCCCGGCCCACAGCTCCAGCAGTGCGACGGTCAGGAATACCAGTGCGGCCGCCAGCGCGGCATCCACGCTGCCGCGCTCAAAGGCATGCAGGGCCAGCCACAGCATCGCGACCAGGCCACCCGCGCCGCACAGACCGTGCAATGTATTGCCACTGATCAGCCGCCAGCGGCGACGCTTGTCACGCGACTTCAGCTGTTTGGCTGCCACCCGCACGCGCTGGTTCCAATGCTCACGTGCCTGCAGCGCGGCGAGGTCGGCCGCGCCTTCCAGCCCTTCGAAGGATTGGGTACGCAGCTGTGCCCGGTGCAGCGCGCGGTCGCGCTCCTGGTCGGCGGCGCCACGCACGGTCAGCCACGGTACCCCCAGCCCGATCAGCAAGGCGAGCACCGCCAGCAGAGCGGCCGCTGGCAGATAGATGATGCCCGCCGACACCACCGCGACCAGCGAGATGCCGCCCAGCGCCAACAGCGGGCCGATCGCGCGTACCAGCAGGCCATCGACCTCGCCGATATCCGACATCAGCCGCGCCAGCAGTTCACCGGTGCGTACACCGGCCAGACGGGCCGGTGCCAGCGGCAGCGCACGACGGAAGAACCACACGCGCAGGTCACGTGCGATGCGCAGGGTGACATCGTGGCCGACCAGCTTTTCGAAATAGCGCGACACGATGCGCGCCATGGTCAGCCCGCGGATGCCCGCCGAGGGCGAGAAAAAGTTGAACCCATTGCCGAGCCCGGCGGCACCGGCCAAGGCGGCGGCGGTGAGGAAACCACCGGACAAGCCGAGCAGCGCGGTGCCGGCCAGCATCGTCGTCCACAGCAGCAGCACGGTCAGCAGCAGCCGGCCACGGTGCCGGGCGAACACGCCCTTCAGCGAATCGATGTGCGCCGCCTTCATGGCGTTACCTCCGAGGCCAGGCGCGCACCACCGGCGGTCAGGGTCAGGCGGGTATCTGCCCAGCGCATCGCGGTCTCGCTGTGGGTGGCGATCACCACGCTGCGCCCGCGCGCGAACGCCGCCAGGGTACGCAGCAGATCGGCTTCGGTGTCCGGATCGAGGAAGGCGGTCGGCTCGTCGAGCAGCAGCAGCTGCGGATCGCGCAGCAGCAACCGGGCCAGGCCGATGCGGCGCGCTTCGCCACCGGACAATCCGAAGCCGCGCTCACCGATCACGGTGTCCAGCCCCTGTGGCAGTGCGGCAGCGAAGCGCATCACCTGGGCGGCCTCGGCCACGGCGCGCAGGTGCGCATCGGTCGCGCCCGGTGCGGCCAGGCGCAGGTTGTCGGCGATCGTGCCGTGGAACAGATAGGGGCGCTGCCCGGCGTAGCCCACGTCCAACCCCGGGCGCAGCACGATGCTGCCCTCGCGCGGGGGCAGCCACCCGGCCAGTGCTTCCAGCAACGTGCTTTTGCCACTGCCGCTGGGGCCGATCAGCGCCACGCGCTGCCCGGGCTCGATCTGGAATGAAAGCTGCTGCACCACATCGTGATGCGCACCCAGTGGTCGCAGGCTCACCCCACTTACGACGACCGGCGGGGCGTGCTGTTCGAGCAGTTCCGGAGCGCGCGCGGTGGCCGGCGATGCGTCCTCGGCCACGGGGGCGTCCGGCAACTCGCCAAGCAGGCGCTCCACTTCGGCCGCCGCGGCCAGCGCGTTGGCGCGGTCGTGGTAATGCGCGGCCAAGCGCCGCAGCGGTGCATAGAACTCCGGTGCCAGCAGCAGGCAGAACATGCCCACGCCGAGCGTCGGCACCTGTGCATGCAGCGACATCAGGCCGAGATAGCTCAGGCCCAGATAGAGCGCCACCATCGCCACGCTGACCGACGCGAAGAACTCCAGCACCGTCGAAGAGAGGAAGGCGATCCGCAGCACTTTCAAGGTGCGCTCGCGCACACCTTCTGCCGCCGTGGCCACACCGTCCAGCTCGGCCTCGCCTCGCCCGTACAGGCGCAGCAGGCCGAGCCCCTTGATGCGATCGGCGAAGTGGCCGCTCATCCGCGCCAGTTCGCCCAGCTGCGCACGGCCGGCGGCTTCCGCGCCCCAACCCACCAGCATCATGAAGAACGGCACCAGCGGCGCGGTGAACAAGAGAATCAGTGCGATCACCCAATCGGTCCAGGCCACGGCGATGGCGATCAGCAGCGGGACCACGACCACTTCGATGCGGACGGGCTGATAGCCGGCGTAATAATTCTCAATCGCATCGGCATGGGCGAGCATCAGTTCACCGAGTTCACCGGTGCGCTGCTGGCGCAGCCACAGCGGGCCACGCCCGAGCAGCCGCTGGTAAACCCGTTCACGCAGCGCCAGCCGCGCCGCATCGGCGACGTCACCGGCTGCCGCCTGGGTCGCGCTCCCCAGCAGGGTGCGGATGCCCAGCACCGCCAGCAAGCCCAGCAGCACGGGCGTGGCGTCGGCCAGTGGGCGGTGATCCACCAGCACCGCCTGGATCAACCAGGCGATGGCAGCCGCCTGCCCGATCAACAAGGCGCCGGACAGGCAGATGCAGATCGCCGCCAGCCGCTGCTTGCCGCGGGCGGCCGCCGCCAGCCCGCCCAGCCAGTGCAGGCGACGGCGGCGCAGGGCGGTTGTCTCAACAATGGACGCGTCGGGGGGTATGCTCAAAACAAGTCACTGGCGGCCACAGGGAGGTTCCGTCGATTGTAGTAGGTGCTGGCCCCGCCCCCGTGCGGCCAGCGGTCGCAGGGGTGGGATGCATACGATCCCCGCGCAGGTCTGTTTGTACATTGATCTGAATCAAGGCTGTTTGAAGTTGCTGGTCACAGAATTCACCCCGTAGACCCCCCTTCCCGCCACCTGAAACGGCAAAACCCAACGAGGTAGCCAGGCCATGATTGATCAGACAGTCGTAGAACTGTCGCGGCTGCAATTCGCTCTGACCGCGATGTACCACTTCCTTTTCGTTCCCCTCACGCTTGGCCTGTCCTTCATGGTGGCCATCATGGAGAGCGTCTACGTCATGACCCGCAAACAGGTCTGGCGCCAGATGACGCTGTTCTGGGGCACGTTGTTCGGCATCAACTTCGCCATCGGCGTCGCCACCGGCATCGTGATGGAATTCCAGTTCGGCATGAACTGGTCGTATTACAGCCACTACGTAGGGGACATCTTCGGCGCACCGCTGGCGATCGAAGGCCTGATGGCGTTCTTCCTGGAAGCGACCTTCATCGGTCTGTTCTTCTTCGGCTGGAAGCGCCTGAGCCCGGTCAAGCACCTCACCGTGACCTGGCTGATGGCCCTGGGCACCAACCTGTCGGCGGTGTGGATCCTGATCGCCAACGGCTGGATGCAGAATCCGACCGGCGCGATCTTCAACCCGGAAACGATGCGCATGGAGGTGGTGGATTTCGCCGCCGTGCTGTTCAACCCGGTGGCCCAGGCCAAGTTCGTGCATACGGTCAGTGCCGGTTACGTGACCGGTGCGGTGTTCGTGATGTCGATCAGCGCCCTGTTCCTGCTGCGCAACAAGCACAAGGACATGGCACGCCGTTCCTTCGCGGTGGCGGCCGCCTTCGGCCTGCTGTCCTCGCTGTCGGTGGTGGTGCTGGGTGATGAAAGCGGCTATGCCGCCAGCGAACACCAGAAGATGAAGCTGGCCGCGATCGAAGCGATGTGGGAAACCGAGCGTGCGCCGGCCGACTTCACCGCCTTCGGCATTCCCAACCAGACCACCCAGCAGAACGATTACGCGATCAAGATCCCGTACCTGATGGGCCTGATCGCCACCCGTTCGCTGGACCAGCCGATCCCGGGCATCCTGGAACTGGTGGGGCGCGCCGAGAACCGCATCCGCGGTGGCCAGCTGGCCTACGGTGCACTGGAACGCGTGCGCAAGGACAAGAACGACGTCGAAGCGCGCGAGATGTTCGACCGCCATTGGCAGGATCTGGGCCACGGCCTGCTGCTCAAGCGCTATCGCGAGGACATCCTCAACGCCACCCCGGAAGAAATCTCCAAGGCCGCGATGGATACCGTGCCGCGGGTCGCCCCGCTGTTCTGGACCTTCCGCATCATGGCCGGGCTGGGCTTCTACCTGATCGCCTTCTTCGCACTGGCCTTCTACTACTCGTGCCGCCACAACTTCCAGGACAAGCGCTGGTTCCTCAAGCTCGCCCTGTGGTCGCTGCCGGCGCCGTGGATCGCGATCGAATGCGGTTGGTTCGTGGCCGAGTACGGTCGCCAGCCGTGGGCGGTGGACGGCGTGCTGCCGACCTTCTACGCCGCCTCGGGCCTGGCCCTGCATGAAATCCTGACCACGCTGGCGGTATTTACCGCGCTGTACACGGTGCTGCTGGTCATCGAAGTGAAGCTGATGCTCAAGGCGATCCGCAAGGGCCCGGACGACATCCTGCCGTCGCTGCAGGCTGCAGCCACGTCCCTTTCCCCCAATGCCGCTGCGCCGACCCACGGTCGGGCGTAAGGCAGGAGAACCCAGATGGAATTCATTGGACTCGATTACACCACGCTCCGCGTGATCTGGTGGCTGCTGCTCGGCATCCTGCTGATCGCCTGGGCGGTGATGGACGGTTTCGACCTCGGCGTCGGCACGTTGCTGCCGTTCGTGGCCAGAACCGATGACGAACGCCGGCTGGTGATCAACACCGTCGGCCCGGTGTGGGAAGGCAACCAGGTGTGGCTGGTGCTCGGTGGCGGCGCGATCTTCGCCGCCTGGCCGCCGCTGTACGCGGTCAGCTTCTCCGGCTTCTACCTGGCGGTGTTCCTGATGCTGTTCGGGCTGATCCTGCGCCCGGTCGCCTTCAAGTACCGCAGCAAGATGCCCGGCAAGCGCTGGCGCGAGAACTGGGACCGTGCGCTGTTCGTCGGCGGCCTGCTGCCGGCACTGATCGCCGGCGTGGCGGTGGGCAACGTGCTGGTCGGCGTGCCGTTCCACTTCGATGACAGCATGCGCATCTTCTACACCGGCACCCTGATCGGCCTGCTCAACCCGTTCGCGCTGGTGGCTGGGTTGGTCAGCGTGGCGATGGTGGTCTCGCACGGTGCCGCGATGCTGGTGCTCAAGACCGATGGCCCGGTGGCCGAGCGCTCGGCCCGCTACGGCAGCGTCGCGGCAATGCTGACCTTCGTGCTGTTCGCCCTGGCCGGCGTCTGGGTGGCCTTTGGCCTGCCGGGCTACCAGATCACCTCCCAGGTGGTCACCGATGGCCCGACCAACCCGCTGCTCAAGACCGCTGCCGTCGGTGCGGTCGCCGGTGGCTGGCTGCGCAACTACCAGAGCATGCCGCTGACCCTGCTGGCCCCGATCCTCGGGCTGGTCGGTGCACTGGCCAGCGCGGTGCTGCTGCGGGCCCGCCGTGGTGGCCTGGCCTTCCTGGCCTCGGGGGCCTCGATCACCGGCATCATCCTGACCGTCGGCTTTGCGATCTTCCCGTTCCTGCTGCCCTCCTCCAGCCAGCCGGGCTCCAGCCTGACCGTCTGGGACAGCTCCTCCAGCCACCTGACCCTGGGGATCATGCTCATCGCCACGGCCATCTTCCTGCCGATCATCATCGCCTACACCTCCTGGGTCTACCGCGTGATGAAGGGCAAGACCACGGCCGAAGAGATGGGCGACAACCCCAACGCTTACTGACGCGCCCCACGGCGCCATAGGAGACTTACCATGTGGTACTTCGCTTGGATTCTGGGTGCAGGGCTGGCTTCGGTCGTGGCCATTCTCAACGGCATGTGGTTCGAAGCCCGCGAGCAGAGCCGTACGGATCACGAAGAAGGCTAAAAAAAGGTTGCCGATCGGGTCTTCACACCGTATCCTTGTCGGCTCCTTCGGGGTGTAGCTCAGTCTGGTAGAGCGCTACGTTCGGGACGTAGAGGTCGCAGGTTCGAATCCTGTCTCCCCGACCACTTCGGTGGTCGTATTGAAGCCTGGGAACACGTTTCCAGGCTTCTTTATCAAGGGCCGTGGCAACACGGCACCGAAGGTGAAAAACGCGATCCCCCCTTGCCGCCGACCGGCGGGATCGATACAATAGGCGGCTCCTTACGGGGTGTAGCTCAGTCTGGTAGAGCGCTACGTTCGGGACGTAGAGGTCGCAGGTTCGAATCCTGTCTCCCCGACCATTTAATGGTCACAATCAAGCCTGGAAGACGTCACTGTCCTCCGGGTTTTTTTGTGCCTGGCGATTGGCAGGCCGGGTAGCGGCTGCGGATCTCCCCTTCGCAGCTGCCGGTGTAGCGGTACCCGCTGCGCATCATGCAGTGCTGCAGATCATCGAACGTGCGGCCCAGGGCCTGCTGGATCACCGCCGCGCTGGACTTCTGAGGCGTGGAGACGTGGTAACCACCATTGGCGGCCCCACCACATTCGCGCCAGTCGGCATCGCGGGCCGCGCCGTCATCGCCCATCTTCTGCCAGGTGTCGCGTGGCGGCACGAGGGTACGGCTGACCGATGGATCGCCATTCATCCACATGCCGCCGATGCCGCAGGCGCCGAGGCTGAGGGCCAGGCACAGGGCGGTGACGGCGCGTGGGTGCAGCTCAATCACACACGCCCCGAAGATACGCATTCGCCCGTGCCTCGGGTGATGCGGCCGAGCGTTCAGGGGTCGCCGCGCGGAAAGTGATGCCAAGCTGCTCGGCGCTGCGTTGCAGCCCTTGCATCTTCGGCGACTGGCCTGCGACCGTGAGGGTCAGATAGGAAAGGCGCTGCTGCTTGAAGCTGCCGAGCGCCGACTGGACTGCTTTTCGTGTGACATCTTCGCTCTCACCGGCGACGACCAAGCGGGTCATCGGTGGCTCGGCACCCCGGGCCATGAGCGCCTTCAACTGATCCATCCATGCAGCCTTGCTCACCACCGAGCCCAGCATGAGGTTGGCCACGGGATTGCCTGCCGAGGGAACATCAATGTAGAAGGCCGCGCATCGCACCGCTTGTGCCGACTGCGGCGATTCGAGCAGCTCAGGATCAGCGCACGCTGCGCCGGCGATGCCCAGGAGAGTCAAACCAAGCGCGAGGCGGGCAGACGATCCAGATAGTGGACGAAAGAATGACTGCATGTTCTGGCTCCCGAGGATAGTGATACGCACTGGATGGAGGACCGCATACGCCTCGGCGCATCAGCGCTGCGACACGGACCCCTCCGCACGCTGGCATGCAGGGAAACGACTGGGAATCTCACCCTGGCAGGTACCGGTGTACTGATACTGTTTACCCATCATGCAACGTTGAATCTGATCGAATTTCGCACCGGAGCGCGCGGCCGTCTCAGCACCTGTAGTGCCTGGCAGCACCGCATAGTTCCCCTTCTCCGTACCCCCGCAGGACACCCAGTCGAGCTGACGCGCTTCAGGTGTATTGGACGGGTGCTGCCAGCTTTCCATCAATGAAGGTGGGTTGGCCAGCCGCTCATACGCCGCTTTATCGCAGTAGATCATCGGTGTCTGCGGCCCACAGATGCGGCCATTGCCAATCACGCAACCGGACAGCAACGCGACTGCCAATGCAGCTCCAGCCGCTCTGATCTGTCGTTGCGCAGACGGCTCAATCATGCAGCAATCTCCCCGAACCGGACTGGCAGGCGGGATAGCGGCCCGGAATATCGCCTTCGCAGGAACCGATGTAGTGATACTCCTTTCCCAACATGCAACGTTGCGCAGCGTAGAGTTTCTCGCGCGAAAGCTCGGCATCCTCTTGAGGAGTATCCCCTCGCCGGTCTGCCGAAATGTTCCCACTTCGTTGGCCACCGCACGCCTGCCAATCCAGGTCGCGTACCAGGACGCTCGCATCCGGCCGGGTCCACTCGTGGCCCGGCGGGCTGAGGTGCCGGGTCGCAGCGGGATTGCCGTTCATCCACAACCCGCCTGCACCGCAAGCGGTCACGCCCGACAGCACGGCCAGCACGGTCATTGTGCGACAAATGCGCAACGCGAAATGATTGCGGGAGATGAACGGCCTGGGGTAAAGCAGCATCCTGGTCACCGCACTCAGTCCACCGGGAACCCACCAGGCACGAACTCGAATCCTTTCCCGGTCATGCACGCATCACTCAGCTGACTCAGCCGCGTACCAATTTCCTTGCGCCGCTTTTTCTGCGCAGCGGTACGATCAGCGTGCCAGATCTTGGTAATCACCGAGCTCTCCTTCAACAGCCCGGCGTACTCTTCATTGTTCCGCAATTCCTGACTGCATTGCTGCCGAGCCTGGTCCGCGTCGGCTTTGCTGGCACCTGCCTTACGCCAGTGCTGTTTGGTGGGCATGACGCGAACGGAACCGGCCGGAACGGGTCCAATGTCCGTTGTGGCCACCCGGCCCGGCGCCGCAGGTGCCGTGGCACATCCGGCAACAGTGATAAGCGCGGCCGCCGCCAGCATCGAGGTGTACTTCCTGATCATCGTTTTTCAGCCTCACGTTTGGGGACCTGCCTGACAGGTTGATTGATCTTACCGATGCCCCACACCTTGTCCGTGATGGACCGCAGCTCCGTACCGTCCGCGGGCAGGTAACCCACGTAGGCACTGTGCGACCCCGGGAAGCTGCCCTGATTCTTCTCGGAGGTCGCCGGGTTTCCGCCAAGAATGACGCGCCAGCTGCCTACGATGTCCGTCGGATGAGTGTTCTGCCATACCTCTCCCCTGGCGTCACCAATCAACCCGACCAACCCCAGCGCTTGTTGTGCATTGGCTGCAGCCCCGTTGTAGAGGATGTAGCCGATGGGGAACATCTTCTGGTCGTCGCCTCGAAGCTGCAACATCGCATTGGTGAAGGTCATGCTGCCGCGGCTGTGATTGACGGCATTGAACTCCCATCCCTCCTCCCTGGCACGCTCCAACAGCGCAATGTTGGCCTGCGATGCGGCCGTCACAGGCAGCATGACGCCCGTAAGGCTGCCCAGGATGCCATTGGCTTTGTCGTACATCGCATACAGCCCTTCGGCCACCTTGTTGCCGGTGTAAGGGTTCAGGATGTAATACACCCCGGACGCGTTGGCTTCATTGGTGTTCTGCTTCGCGCCTGTGGCAAGCGCGTAGGGCTCAGCGTTGAAAATGCCGTTGTTGAAGATGTACAGCTTGCCGTCAATGGCCTGGACATCCTCCAACGCCAGTTCGGTCTGACGGCAGTTGGTCCCGCCCGCTTCACAGGTCTGCAGGACAATGCGACTTTGCTCCGTCGCTGCTTTATGCACAAGATCCGTCGTCCAGGCAGTGCCTTGGCGGAAGGCTTCGCCGGTGATCGCGTGCTCCGCAGCGGCACGCTCTTCGAGACGCTCAAGATCGATCAGCGCGGCAGATTGATGGGCGTTCAGCGTGTCGCGATTCAGCCCGGCCACCTGTTCTTCTGCCCCCTTGCCAGTCAGCGCGCGCTGGAGCTCATCATCCGTGATCAACACAGCGCCATCGCTGATCGCCGCACGGGTTGTCCCCTGCGAGCCGTCACTGGCGTCGCCATGGATCAGCTTGTTGCCGATGATCGTCTTGGTGGCGCCGTACAAGCCGGAGAAGGTTTCATCGGTGACACCGATTCCGCCGCTACTGGCCTTCGCGCTCGAAGCGTTCTCTATGTCGCTGACCACCAGTGCAGCTGTCTGAAGTCGATTCCTGCCGGCATCAATTGCTGCATCGCTGGAGCTGATCGCACCACCGACAAGCTGTGTCGTCCCATCCACATTGATCTGGAAGCCGCCGTCACCCGCACGAATGGCCGACTGCTCGGTGACACTGGCAAATTCACTGTCGCTCTTCTGGTTGAGCATGTAGGCACTGCCACTGAAACCCGCACCGAAAGTGACGCTGCCCCCGACGGTTCTGTCCTTGCTGTGGAAGCTGTGGGTATCCTGCAGACTCTCCACCGCCAGGTTGCCACCGACGTTCATTGCCACCTGCTCACCTGAAACTACCGCGCCACGCAGCGTGGTGTCGCCGCCCGATTCGATGACCAACGACTCTCCTGCAGTCAGGTGCGTCGTGTTCCAGTAGACGTCCTCGCCCTTGCCGCTGCCCCGCGAAGCACTGGCATTGGCCGTGATGCCGGCGCTGGCACCGCCCGAGCCCACAGCGATGGCCACGCCTACGCCGCCACTGGCGCTGCTGCTCTTGCGCTCCATCTCGATCACGTCACGGGACGCAAGAAGCGCGACGTCTCCGTCCGCCTTGAGGCGGATGTTGCCGTCTGCCGTTACGTCACTGCCCTGAATCGTAATATCCGACGCGTTGCCAGCGCCCGTGGCACTGATCCGGACGTCGCCGCCGGCCCGGATCGATGACGCTGCCGCCGTGTCGCTCTGCGTTGTCGTCCGGCTGTCGCTCTTGCTGGCCCCCACGGTGATGGAAATGTTCAACCCGCCAGCCGCGCCTGGATCCGCGCCGACCGCATCGACGCCTTCCTTCACCGCACCCGCTGCTGTCGCAGCACCCATCGCCTGCTTACGCCAGTCAGAGGTCTTGCTGGTCGCACTTGCCATGTTGCCGGCGGTCTGCAGTGCAGTGATCACCGGCGCAGTGACCGCAACAGTGAGACCGGCCTGCCTGAACTTGCTCTCCTGCGCCGTCGTCTGCGTTTCGCGGGCCTCCAGAATCGCGACCTCACGCGCGTGGATGTCCACATCGCCCTCCGGCGCGAGGACGTCACTGCCAATCTGGCGATACGCCCCGCCCGCCAGCAGCACGACATCGCCTGCGAGCGAGCCGACGGTCGACCCCGCCGCGGTGTTGCGCGTGGCCTTGTTGTCGTCGCTCTGCATCTGCGTGCCGGCCGTGATCGCAGCGCCACCGTTGTAGATCAGGCCACTCTGCTCCTTCTTCTTGAAGTGGCTTTCCGTCGCCGATTCGCGAGCGGCCTGGATCACCAGATCCTGGTCGGCGGCAATCGTGGTGCCGACATCGGAGATCACGTCGCTGCCGGTGATGGTGACGTTGCGTCCTTGGATGGCCACTGTGTTCCCGCCAACCGTGCTGCCCTGGGCAACGGTTTCATCGAGGCTGTCGCGGGTGGTGCGGGTCGTGGTGTTGAGCAGGCCGCTATGCCGGTGCTTTCGACCCTCGCTCCAGTTGTAACTGTCTTCGGACACCCCGATGTTGAGGTTGCCGGTCGCCACCGCGACCAGGGCACCCTCGGCGCTGTTGACCGTCGCTGCCTGCAACTCCATGTCCCGACCTGCCTGCAGCTGGACATCGCCGACAGTCCGGACATTGGTACCAACGCCACGGCTGTACCCGCTGCGCAGATAGTTGTCGGCATTGCGCACGTTGTTCTCCTGCCGCGCCTCCCGTACGGTGCCCAGTGACAGGTCGCGGCCGGCGGCGATCACGGTTTGCCCACCGGAGCCCGCGTTGACGATCTCGGCTCCGTCAAGACGAACATCACGCACCGCGCTCGCCAGCAGCGTGCCCCCAGCCTCACTCACGAACAACCCGGCCACGCGGTCGATGTTGGTCCGGCTGAAGTCGCTCAACCCCGCGGTGTTCTGACCGCTGCGGGTGGTGGTGACCAGGTTCAGATCACGGCCGGCGCTGGCGACCAGCACGCTGCGCGCATCGATCAGGCCGCCGAGGTTGTCCAGATCGGTACGCGCGTTGGCACTGACCGTGTCACCGCTGATGCGGCCGTCCAGGTTGCGCAGGTTCTGCGCGTCAATCTTCACCGCGGTACGGCCGGCGATGGTCCCGCTGTTGACCAGGTCGCCGCGCAGGTTCAGCTCCACCGAGCGGCCGGCCAGCAGCGTGCCGGTGCCGTCGATATCACCGGGGCGCACGCGAACGTACACCTGCGGAACCAGTGCGGTGGTGGTGCTGCCATCGGCCAGGGTCACGCGCTGCTCGACCAGCCAGACGATGTCGCTGGTGAGCTGGGCCATCTGTGCCGGGGTCAGCGCCACGCCGGGGCGCAGGCCCCAGGCGTCGGCGATGGTGGCCGCGTTGTCGAGCAGCGCGCGGTATTGCGCTTCATCGTCGGCATAGCCATCCAGGAAGCGGCGGCCGGTGAGCTGGGCGACCTGATCGCGGACCAGCTTCTGTTCGTAGAACCCATCGCCCAACCGCTTCTGCACGTTGGCCGGGTCCACGCCCATCTTCTGCAGCAGGTACTCCGAACCGAGCCAGTTGCGGTAATCGGCAAAACGCGGATCGGTTTCGACCAGGTATTGGCCGGCATTCGGCCCGCTCTGGAACAGGCTGGTCTGCGGCAGTTCGGCATCCACGCCGATGGTGCGGATCACGGTCGGCTGGTTGCCCGCCGCGCCCTGTGCGCCGGTGCCCGCCGTGCTGCCGGGACCGGCCAGCGAGGCGACGCTGGCGCTGACTTCGGTCACCTGGCGCTGTCCACCGATGGCGCCGGCGTCGGCTGCGCCGCCGACCTGCCCACCGACGGTACCGGTACTGACCCCGCCCACCTGGTAGCCGCTGCCACCATCGCGCGTGTTCTGTTCGGTGCGGGTCACGCCCAGATTGATGGTGCGCACTTCATCGGCCGGGCGATAGGCGATCTTCCGGTCCCACTTGCGCTCGTGATAGCGCTTGAAACCACCGCGCCAGCGGCTGTAGGTGTATTGGCTGGTGCCTTCCTCGTGCACGCGGTACTCGCCGAATGCATCGATGTTGCGCAGGTTGCCGAGATCGCCCAGCAACGCGCCGCCAGCCAGGATCTGGCTCTTGTCGTTGATCAGCTCATCGCCACGCAGCGTCATGTTACCGCCGGAAATGATGCGACCCGGCGCGCTGGAGGTGACCTGGGTTTCGTACTCGGTGTGGGTGACGTCGTACTGCGTCCAATCCTTGACGTCGCCGCTGCCGTTCTTCCACCAGTACTTGCCGGCACGGCTCCAGCTGGACCAGGTGAACTCGCTGGCATCATGCATGCCGGGCGTGCCCTTGGGCTGGATGTACAGCTTCTTGGTCGGGCCCACCACCATCACTTCGGTGGTGGCGAAATGCTCGTTGCTGTTGAGCAGGCGCGTGGCATCGATACTCAAGCCACCCAGCGACTCGATGGTCGCGCTGGCGTTGTGCACCGAGCCGGCGCGACCGACTGCATGGCCCTGCGCATCCAGCGCACCGCCGATGTTGAGTGCGCTCTCGCCACCGCCAGCACTGAAGATCAGCGCCTGCTCGCGGTTGACCACGGTGCCGGCGCCGATGTCCAGGCGCTCACGCGCAGCAATGGTGGCCGCGCGGGTGACGCCCTCCAGCGTTTCATCACTGTTGACCAGGGTCGTGGCACCGATCGACAGGCGGTCGCCATAGATGCGGCCGGTGCCAACATTGAGGATCACATCGGCATCGATGCGGGTATCCACGCCGTCGATCAGCCCCCGGTTGCCAAGCACGCCATCGGCGCGCACCTGGGTGCGGAGGCCGCTGATCTCGCCGGTGGCGAGGTTGTCGATCTGGCGTGCATGCAGGTCCAGATCGCCGGCCTGCACTTTGCCTGCATTGGTCCACAGCCCCTGCGTGGAGACCGTGGCCTTGCCATTGGCGGTGATCTGGCCATCGTTGCGGTAATCCTGCTGCAAGGCCAGCACCAGGTCGCCCTGCGACAACACCCGGCCCGTGCCATTGAGTGCGTTGGCATGCAGCGTCTGGTTGCCCGCGGACAGCAGCGTGCCGTCGGTGTTGCCGACCTGGCCGGCACGCACGTCCAGACTGCCCGCCGAGGACACCAGGCCTTGCTGGTTGAACAGTGCATCGGTCGCCTGCAGCGCGATGCGCTGGTCGGCAGCGATCATGCCGCTGCTGTTGTCGATCTGCGCGGCGGTGAGGTCCACGTTGCGACCCTGCAGGCCGAGCGCGGTGCCGCCGCCGCTCGTGGCGCGGTTGTCGATGCGCGCGGCATGGGCGACCAGATCGCCACCGGCCACGGCCAGCCCGGCCTGGTTGACCAGCTCACCGCTCAGAGCGAGGGTCAGATTCTGGGCAGCCTGCAGGCGGCCGCTGCTGTTATCCACGTGCTGCGCCTGCAGCAGCAGCGAGGAGCCGCTGCCGACCTGCCCGCCGCTGCGGTTGTCCAGCGAGGCCAGCCGCGCGTCCAGCGCCGTCTGCGCCTGGACAAGGCCGGCACGGTTGTCCAGTCCACCGGCACGCAGGGTCAGCCCGGCACCGCTGACGATGCCGCCACGCGCGCCCGCGTCGGTATTGCCCAGCCGCTGGCCGTGCGTATCGATGCTCATCCCACCACTGGACTGCAGCAGGCCCGCGCGGTTCTCCAGCGCGCCACTTCGGAGATCCAGGGTGCCGGCGGTGGCGGCGATGATGCCTTCACTGTTGTCCACGCCGCCCAGACGCGTATCCAAGGCGACGGAGGCGCCGGCCAGCGTGCCACGCACGTTGGTCAGCCCTTGGCTGGTCACCGACAGCGCACGCTCGGCCTGGATCACGCCGGCGCTGTTGTCGATGTCCGTCCCGCTGGCGAGGGTGACATCGCCCTCGACCGACGCCAGCGTGCCGGCATCGCGGTTGACGATGCGGCCGGCCTGCACGCGCAGCGCATCATTGGCGGCGATCGTGCCGGCACTGTTGTCCAGGGTCTGCGCGATCTCCACGTCGAGCATGTCGCCCGCGTTGACCGTACCGCCGCGGTTGTCGACGCTGCCCGCACGCAGCTGCTGCGCGCCACCGGAGGCGATCAGGCCGCCCTGGCGGTTGTCGAGCAGGCTACCCACGCCGAGTTGAAGCGCACTGTCGCCCGCCGCCTGGACGGTACCGGCCTGGTTGTCCAGCTGGCCTGCCTGCAGGTCCAGATCGCCCGCGCTGGCCAGCGTGCCGCGCTGGTTGTCGATCGTGCCGGTCACCTGCAGCGCGGAGGCCGCATCACCTGCTGCCAGAATCTTGCCGTCGCGGTTGGAAAGGTTGCCTGCCTGCACGGCCAGCGCGCCGTTGCCGACGATGCTGCCAGTGTCGTTGTACAGCGCGTTGGCCACGCGCAGGCCCAGCGCGTCGGAACCGGTGGCGATCAGTTCGCCACGGCGGTTGTCCAATTGGCCCGCATCGATCTCCATGCGGACGGCGGACGTCACACCACCGGAGACATCGAGGTTCTGGCCCTGCAGGTGCAGGGCGCCATTGCTGAGCAGCTTGCCGCCCGCGCCGGCCAGCGTCGCCGCGTTGATGTCCAGCCGCCCGCTGCCGGCCTGCTGCACCTGCCCGCCCGCGTTGTTCAACAGCGCTGTGGCGATCGCCAGGTCACCGTTGCTGGCGAGCGTGCCGCCACTGTTGTCGAGCGCGGTTGCCGCCCCGATCCGGTTGGCCTGGTTGCCGGTGGCCAGCACTTGGCCACCGCGGTTGTCCATCGTATCCACCTGGAGGTCGAGCGTGCCCGCCTGCAGATCGGCCTGGCGATGATCGACCTGGCCGGCGCGCAGAGTGAGCGTACCGGCGGTGGCGATCTCGCCGCGCTGGCCCTCCAGCGTGCCGGTGGTGAGCTGCAGCCCATCGCTGCCGGCGTGCAGCAGCGCGCCATCGGTGTTGACCAGCACCGCGCTGGCCAGCGCCAGCGATGCCGCGTTGCTGGCAAGACTGCCGCCGGTGTTGTCGAGCGTGCCTGCCACCTGCAGCTGGGCCGGCGCGCTGCCGCTGTGGGCGATCCTGCCGCCGTGGTTGGACAGCTGCGCCGCGCGCACATCAAGCGCACCGCCGACATTCAGCACCCCAGTGTCGTTGCGCAGTGCCTCGCCCTGCACGCGCAGGTCACGCTGCGTGGTCAGCTCGCCCTGCCGGTTGGAGAGCGTGCCACCCTCCACGGCCAGATCGCGCACCCCGAGGCGACCGCCGTCGTTGTCCAGGTCGCTGGCACGCAGGTCGATGTCGCCCCCGGCCAGCACGGCGCCGCCATCATTGTCGAGCAGTCCCGCGATCACCACGCGGCCCTGCGCGAGCGGCGCGGTCGTCGGTGGAGTGATGACGGGCGTGCCGCCGTCGGTGCCCCCCGTGCCGGTCCCGGGCGTGCCGGGGCCGCCCGGGCCCGCCCCTTCGCCCGGCGTGGTCGGCGCGGTGCCGTCCTGTTGGGCCAGCGCCCCGATACTGCCCTTGTCACGGTTCTGCAGCCGCGCGCTCTGTACCGCCAGTGCCTGCACGCCCGCCTGTTCGATGCGCCCGTCGCGGTTGGCCAGCGAGGCGGCCTCCACATCCAGGCGGGTGCCGTTGAGCTGGCCGCCGCTGTTGTCCACGTCCTGGCCGGTGCGCAGGTTCAGTTCACGCCCGGCGCTGACCAGCCCTTCGTTGCGTACACCGCCGGTGGCAGCGATGCGCGTATCGTCGCGCGCCTGCAGTTTGCCGGTGTTTTCCAGCCGGCCATCGACAGTCACGACCAGCTCCCCGGTCTGCGCCCCGAGGTTGCCCGCATTGCGCACGCCCACGCCGTGCTCGGTGCCCATGAGCAGGATCTTGTTGGCGTACATGCCGCCCAGCTGGGCCACATCGAGCGCGTACTGCGGCGCATTGCCTTCGGCGGCCTGCGCCTGCACACGGCTCAGATCGGCGCTCACCGTATTGGCGCCGGTGGTGACCTGCAGCTGCTGTGCCCACAGGCCCGCGTTGAGCTGCACCGAGCGCGCGATCAGATCGGTGTAGTCGACCCGGCTGGCATCCATGCCGGCGCCGAAGATATGGATCGCACCGCCTTGCACGCGGTATCCCTCCAGCGCGCCGCCGTTGAACATCGGGGTGCCGGTGGTCAGGGTGATGCGGTTGGCGTTGATGAAGCCGCAGCCGTCGCAATCGATACCAGCGGGGTTGGCGATCACCACCTGCGCACGGTCGCCGGCCACTTCCACGTAGCCGCGCAGCTGGCTCGGGTTGGCGCCATTGACCTCGTTGAGGATCACCCGCGCAGTGCCGCCGGCCAGCCACGGATTGCCCTGCACCCAGCCGCCGAGCTGGGACTGCGTGTTGCCGCGCGAATTGTTGAGGATGACGCCCTGCTGGTCGACGTCGAAGCGCTGGTAGGTATTGCGCGAGACACCGGCCGCACTCGGGGTCTGGATGTTGATCTGCGGCGTGCCGTTGGCGGTTTCCAGCACGGTCGGGCGCTGGTTGCCGGGCGCATTCGGATCGGCCACCACCTGCGCCGCGGCCAGGCCGCTCACGCCGACCCAGCCCAGCATCACCCACAGCGCGAACGCCATCGGGCGCAGTGCCGCCGTGCGATCGCCATCCTGCCCGGTACCGGCGCCGCCGGGGCGCGGCGTGATTTCCGCGGCGACCTGCCAGAGCATGAGGGCGTGGTTGAACACGAGGCGGTACAGATGCTTGTTCATGACAATTCCTTTGTGTGCGTGCGGTCGGTGCGGCGCGAACGCGCCCGCACTGAAATCAGAACGACCAGCTCAGGGTGAATCCGGTGACGGTATAGGCGTTCTGGAAACCAGAGGGCTTGTTCAACGGGGCGCCGACGAAGCCGTCCCAGTACAGGCCGCGATACGACCCGCGCAGGCCGATCACGCTGCCCGCCAGGTCATTGCCTACCTGCCATTGCGTGGCGCTGCCGCCGACATGGCCGTAATCGGCGCCAACGTAGAATTCCTGCCCGCCGCCCAGGGCCAGGCCGATGTCGTTGCGGATGAGCCAGCCGCGCTCACCCATCAAGGACATCTCGCCATCGAAGCCGCGCACGGTGTAGCGCCCGCCGATCGCGAAGCGGTCCTGCGGCACCAGCCCGCCACGGTTCCATTGCGCTCGCCAGCTGCCGGTGTAACGCAGGCGCTGCTGGCCGAGCTGGAACGGGACGCTCAGCTGTGCGTCGGCGAAGTAGATCTTCGGGTGCGAGGTGGCTTCACCGAACAGCTCCTCGGGCGCTGCGATCGAACCGAACGCCCCGGTGCCGCGGCGGAAGCCGACGGTGCCATCGAGCGTGGCCTGGCCGATGAAATGACGGTGGTTCAGGCCGAGCTCCCAGCCGCCCATGCGCCGGCGCTGGACCAGGATTTCGGTGTCGTCGATGAAGTTGCGCGAATCGCGCTCCCACGCACGCAGGTACATGCTGGTCTTGCTGTCCGCATTGCGGAACAGCAGGCGCGTGGCGCGCACTTCGGCGTTGTAACTCTCGCCGCTGTAGAGATACGACTGCTGGTTGCCGGCCACGGTCTGCTCGTACTCGTAGCCACTGCGCGTCGCGCCGAACAGCCAGTAGCCGACGGGAATCGAGTAGTGGAAGGTGAAGCCCTTGGTACCGCGCTTGCCGCCACTGAACACGTCGTGGTTGAGGTTGACGTAGAACAGGTCGTTCTGGCGCAGCGCGTGGTCCAGCGACATCGTCGCACCGGCCTGGGTCTTGCCGGTGGCCTTGCTGCCGGAATCGTCCAGGCTGAGGTTGAAACGGACCAGCCGCTGCTGCGACCACTGCACCACCAGGTCACTCTGGCCAGGTGCGGCGTCGTCACCTTCGGCCGGGCTGATCTGGATGTCGGCCTCGGCGGTCGGCACGCGCTTGAAATTCTCCAGCCCCTGTTCGATATCGCGCAGGTTGAGCAGGTCGCCACTGCGTGCCGGGATCGCGTTCCACAGGGTGGCGTCACGATGGGTGCCCTCGGCGAAACGGATCTGGCGGAGCGTGCCGGGCACCACGGTCAGTGCCAGGGTGCCGGTGGTGAGGTCCTGCGGCTGGGCCAACACGCGCGTGGTGACGAAGCCGCGCTCGACGATCGCGTTCTGTACCCGCGACATCACCACGTTGATACCGGCGGTGCCCAGGCAGCGGCCGAGCGCCGGATCGCCTTTGACGTTGGCTGCGGGCAACGCCCACTGGAAACGGTCGGCCTGCTCGCCCTCCAGGGTGATGCGGTCGATCACGAAGCAGGGTGCTTCGTCCTGGGGCAGCCGCTCCGGTGCGGCCACCGGCGCGTCCTGCAGACGTGCATCGGGCCGGGTTTCAAGCTGCTCGCGCAGGGCGCGTTCGCGCTCCTGCTGGCGGAGCAGCTCCTGATCCGGGGCGGGCAGCTGCTGGGCACTGGCCGGCAGATAGACCAGGGCCAGCGCGGCCGCCAGCGGGGCCAGAAGGAGGGTGCGCCGGGAAGCGCCATGGGAACCGGCGCGAGCCGGGGTGGGTAGTACGTTGTTTGGCATGCAGGATCTCGAACGTGGGCTGGCACGAACCATCGTTCGCTATAGACCGCCCCTATGGAGGCCCGCCAATTTAAGAGCTATTCGCGACATGAGAACCGTCAAAAACCCCACCCTTCCGGTAGGGCAACCACCCGCTCGCTTGTAGGAATTTTCCTAAATAGTCATTTTTTTGACGCAGCGCACATGGAACGGGACCGCCTGGCCCTTGTTGTGAAGGCGTTTTCACACGTAGCACGACGCGCGGCGGGGCATCGTGCCCGTGGCCGGTCCCCTCGCCTCCGAGCCGCACCACCGCGCCCCACCCCGCGCGACCAGCCGGGGTCTAACCCGTACAATGGCCGGTCCTGGCCCCGCCTTCGGCGGCGGCCAGTCCCCTACCCCGCAGACGCCGGCCACTGGCCGGTCTCTGCCGTTGCACCCGCGCGCCCGCATGGCCGCGGTGCGCCACCTGTCAGGAAACATGCTGATGACTCACCCCACCCCACCGTCCCAGTCCCTGCTGCACGGGCGCCTTCTCGCCTTCGCTGCGATCCTGCTGGCCGCGTTGAACCTGCGCACCGCGGTCACCTCGCTGACCCCGCTGCTGGATGTGCTCGGCCAGACCTTCGGCTTCGGCACCACCATGACGGGCGTACTCGGCATGCTGCCGACGGCGGCCTTCGCGTTGTTCGGGGTGACCACCCCGGCCGTCGCGCGTCGCCTGGGCCTGGAGCGCACCGCGCTGCTGGCGATGAGCCTGGCCACCGTGGGCCTGCTGCTGCGCTCGATGGCCGGCGGCGTGGGCAGCCTGCTGTTCGGCTCGGTGGTGGCGCTGGCGGGTATGGGCATCGGCAACGTGGTGGTGCCACCGCTGGTGAAGCGTTACTTCGCCAACCGCGTGGGCACCATGAGCACGCTCTACATCACGGTGCTGCAGATCGGCACTATGATGCCGGCCCTGTTGGCGGTGCCGGTCGCGCAGCAGGCGGGCTGGCGCGTATCGCTGGGCATCTGGGCGCTGATGTCGCTGGCTGCGGCACTGCCGTGGCTGATGCTCTCGCGCGCACGTCCGCACCCGGACACGATCAGCGCCGCCAACGATCCCTCCAGCGCGCCGCACGGCAAGGTCTGGAAGACGCCGCTGGCGTGGGGCATGACCCTGATGTTCGGCATGACCTCGTTGATGACCTATTCGATGTTCACCTGGCTGCCGCGGATCGTGGTCGAGGCCGGTGCAACACCGGCGTTCGGCGGCATCATGGTGGCGATCTTCGCGGCCTGCGGCCTGCTGCCATCGCTGACCATGCCGGCCCTGGCCGTGCGCCTGCGCAATCCCTTCGGGCTGGTGTTGATCGGCTTCAGCGCGTTCCTGATCGCCTTCGCCGGCCTGTTGTTCGCCCCGATGAAGGCCCCGTGGCTGTGGGCGGTGCTGCTCGGCATCGGGCCGTCCACGTTCCCGCTGGCCCTGACCCTGATCAACCTGCGGACCCGCACCCCCGCCGGTTCGGCCGCGTTGTCCGGCTTCATGCAGGGCGTGGGCTATGCCTTCAGCTGCCTGGGCCCGTTCCTGTTCGGCTGGCTGCACGCGGTCAGCGGCGGCTGGCACCTGCCGTTCGGCTTCCTGGTCCTGTGCGCGGTGGTGCTGTTGTGCGCCTCGTGGGTCGCCTGCAAACCGCAGAAGCTCGAAGACCAGTGGTAGGCGCCCCGCCGCGTCCATCTACACGCGTTGTGCGCAACTGCTGACGTAGCGTGTCGCTAACTGACCCGGTGGGCTGCACCGGGCAGCGTTCGGAGCCTCTGGCGTCGCCAGCCGGCTGAACAGCTTCATCGCGATGGAGTGCGCCGTCCTTGGCTGCGACATGGCCTGAATCTGTAGCGATTCAATGACTTGCCCCTCCCCTCCGGGTTCCACCCGGGGGCTGATGGGTCGTACCCGCGTCTTAACGATTTGGCAACAACTGCGCAGTCAGGCACGATTGGCATGTGATGTGCGTCACACTTTTGACGCAACACACCTTTGAAAGGATGCTCCAAGGGGGGTTCCATGTACGACCATCGGCCGCTGGCGCTCTGCGTCGGCCTGGCATGCGCGACACTCGCTTTTTCCGCTCCGGCGGCTGCAGCCACTGCGCGGGACAACGCATTGGCCGAGATCGGCCAGTTCCGGGACCATGCCCAATGGCTGGATGCACTGGCGGCGATCGAGCGGGCACGGGTGCAGTCGCCCGACGACGCATTGCTGTATCGCCTGCAGGTGCTGACCTTGGCGGACATCGGCAACGCGCACCGCGCCTGGCAGCTGTACCTGGCGCGCCCCACCCTGTTCGATGCGGCACAGAAAGAACGGCTGGAAGGCAATTATCTGGCCAAGCTGGTGGGCTGGAGCCTGGCGTATGGCCCCAGCGAGGACACCCGCCTGGATGAAGCCGATGCCGCGCTGGTGCAGATGCAGCAGTACCTCGAACGCGATGGCACCACCGTGCAGCAGGCGCCGCTGCGGATCCGCCATGACCGGCTGATCCTGCTCAACCGGCTGGGCCGCCATGCGCAGGTTCGCGAGGAGTACCGCACGCTGCTCGCCGAGGGCCACCCGGTGCCGAACTATCTGCTGGCCGCCGTCGGCGATTCGCTGATGGCCACGCAGCATCCGGCCGAGGCGATCCCGGTGCTGGAAGCCGCACTCAAGGCTGACCCGTCGCTGCCGCAGGCGCGTTCGGAACTGGCCTATGCGTATCTGGAGGACGAGCAGGCCGACACCGCGATCGCCCTGCTGAAGAAGTGGCAGGCCGATGAGCCCGCGTGGCGCTGGGCCAACGGTGCCAAGGCACCCTATCCGAACTGGCCGCGCTACGAGGCCGACCTCAACCTGGCCATGGTGCGTGCCTACAGTGGCGACCTGCCCACTGCGCAGCGCGATCTGGAGAAGATGGTCGAGATCGGGCCAGGCAATACCGGCTCGCAATCCTCGCTGGGCAACATCTACCTGATGCGTGGCTGGCCACGGCGGGCGCTGGAGCGCTACAGCATGGCCAACACGCTGGACCCGCGCGACGTACCGGCGCGGCTGGGCCAGTACGACGCCTACGTGCAGGTGCAGCGCGATGACCTCGCGCGCCCCATCCACGACACGCTGCTCGCTGCCTACCCCAACCAGCCCTCCGTGCAGCGCATGGACCGCAGCTGGCGCGCGCACCGTGGCTGGCAGTGGCATGCCTACGCCGAAGGCGGGCGCAGCTCCGGCGGTGGCGGTGCGTCACCGCTGGGCAACGATGACGGCCGCTACGGCGTTGAAGTGCAGTCGCCGGTGCTGGACGACCGCTGGCGCCTGGTCGCGTTCGCCGATCGGCGCAGTGTGGATTTCCAGGACCAGACCATCGACCCGCTGCGGATCGGCGTGGGCACCCGTTACCGCTACGGGCGTGCCGATGCCGAAGCCTTCGTCAACCGCGCCAACGACCACATCGGCGATACCGGCCTCAGTGCCGGGTTCGGCTGGCAGTTCAGCGATCAATGGCATGCCGGCATCACCGCCGCACGCAATGACCCGGATGCCTCGATGCAGGCGCGCGTCTCAGGCATCACCGCCGACAGCATTGCGCTGGCAGCCGACTATCGCCGCGATGAACGTACTCACTGGAGCCTGGGCGCCAGTCAGTTCCGCTACGACGACGGTAATCGCCGCGATACCGTCAGCACCGCCATCGAACAACGCCTGATGACCCGGCCGACCGTGTTCGTGGATGGCCTGGGCAGCCTGTACGCCAGCCGCGGCAGCCGCGACGACGTGCCCTACTTCAACCCATCCGAGGACCACTCGGTGGAGATCGGGCTGCGCGTGGACCAACAACTGTGGCGTCACTACGAACGCCACTTCCGCCATCGCCTGACGGTCTCGGTGGGGCAGTACTGGCAGCGGGGCTATGGCAGCGCGATCGTGCCTTCGGCCGAGTACCGCCACGAGTGGCAGCTCGGCGAAGGCCGCATTTTCGAGTACGGCATCCGCTGGTCGCGACCGGTCTATGACGGACAGCGTGAACGACATATCGGCCTGGATGCCGGCCTGCGGTGGGGAGAATGACATGCAGCACATGGACTTGAAGCGTTGGACCCACTGGCTGTTGCTGGCCCTGCTCACCGTGGTCCTGCCGGCCCAGGCACAGCAACCGCCGGCCGTACTTGATGCGGCCGACAACGGGCTGCTGGTGCTCAGCTACCACGACATCCGCGACGAGGTGGCCGAACGCGGCGACCCGGATGCCTATGCCGTCAGCACGCAGAACTTCGCCGCGCATCTGGACTGGCTGTCGGCCCACGGGTATCACCCGGTCTCGCTGTCGCAGCTGATCACCGCCTCGCAGGGCGGCACGCCGCTGCCGCCCAAGCCGGTGCTGCTTACCTTCGATGATGGCCTGCACAGCGTGTACAGCAAGGTGTTTCCGTTGCTGCGCGCCTACAACTATCCGGCGCTGGTGGCGGTGATCACCGACTACGTGGATATGCCGGCCGGGCGCCAGATCGATTACGGCTACCGCCCGTTCACCCGCGAGGATTTCCTCACCTGGGCGCAGCTGCGTGAGATGCAGAAAAGCGGACTGATCGAACTGGCCAGCCATACCGACAACCTGCACCACGGCGTACAGTCCAACCCACAGGGCAACTCGACGCCGGCGGTGATCACGCGCATCTACGATCCTGCCCGCAAGACCTATGAAACCGCAGGCGAGTACGAGGCCCGCCTGCGCGCCGATCTGGGCCGCAGCGTGGAGCGCATCCAGCGCAATGTCGGCGTCAGCCCCAAGGCGATCGTGTGGCCGTACGCCGCCTACAACGCGCTGAGCAACGACATCGCCGAGCAGCTGGGCATGCCGGTCTCGTTCGATCTGGAAGGCCGCAGCACGCCGGTCAAGCGTGATCTTCATGGCCTGGCGCGCCTGCTGGTGACCAACAACCCGACCGTGGTGCAGCTGGCCTACGAGCTGCGCCGCGATGTCGAGCGCGATGGCATGCGGGCGCTGCAGATCGACCTGGATGCGGTCTACGATGCCGACCCGGTGCAGCTGGCCAAGAACCTGGATGCGCTGATCGAGCGGGTCAAGAAGATCGGCCCCACCCACGTCTTCCTGCAGGCCTTCGCCGATCCGGACGGCAACGGCTCGGCCGACGCGCTGTACTTCCCCAACCGCCATCTGCCGATGCGTGCGGACCTGTTCAACCGGGTGGCGTGGCAGCTCAAGACGCGCGCCGGGGTGAAGGTGTTCGCGTGGCTGCCGGTGCTGGGCTACGAGCTCAAGGACCCGGCCATCCGCAAGGCGCTGGCCATCGAGAGCCCGGAAAGCGACGGCATCTTCCGGCTGGACTTCACCCGGCCGCAGGTCCGCAGGATCATCGATGACATCTACGAAGACCTGGCGATCAACGCCTACTTCGAGGGCCTGCTCTTCCACGATGACGCCTACCTGCGCGACACCGAGCTGACCCAGTTGCCGCCCGAAGACGATGACGGTGCACGCACCCAGGCGCTGATCGACTTCACCCTGGAGCTGCGCACCGCGGCGCAGCGCTGGCGGCCGAAGCTGGGCACCGTGCGTAACCTGTATGCCCAGCCCGTGCTGGAACCGCAGAGCGCGAGCTGGTTCGCCCAGCGTCTGGACCTGTTCAACAAGGCCTACGACCACACCGCCCTGATGGCGATGCCGTGGATGGAAGGCAGCCGCAGCCCGGAACGCTGGCTGGACCGGCTGGTGGTGGCAGTGAAGCAGCACGATCCGCAGTTGTCGCAGACGATGTTCGAGCTGCAGACGCTGGACTGGCGCACCGGCAAGCCGATCCCCGGCGACCGCCTGCGCGCGCAGATCCGCCGTCTACAGGCGCAGGGCGTGCGTCATTTCGCCTGGTATCCGGATGACTTCATCGCCGGACGTCCCTCCACGTATGACGCGCGCGCGGCCATGTCGGCCCGCAGCTTCCCGTACGAGGAAAAGTGAGGTCGCCATGCATCCTCTTCTCTACACCTTGTTCCAGTTCGCCTTCTTCTACCCGATGGTGATGGCGTTCTTCTGGATGTCCGGCGGCCTGTATTACTTCTTCCGGCGCGAACGCAAGGCACGCGACCGCGATGATCCGCCGCCGATGGCTGAGTATCCGTTCGCGTCGATCCTGATCCCGTGCCACAACGAAGCGGAGAACCTGGAAGACACCCTCGGTTCGGCGCTGAAGCAGAACTACCCGGACTTCGAAGTCATCGCCATCAACGATGGCAGCAGCGACGATACCGGGGCACGGCTGGATGCCCTGGCCGCCCTGCACCCACGCCTGCGCGTGGTGCATCTGGACCGCAACCTGGGCAAGGCCAATGCGCTGCGCATGGGCGCGCTGGCGGCACGCTCGGAGTTCCTGGTGTGCATCGATGGCGATGCGATGCTGGAGGAGTACGCCACCCACTGGATGGTCTGGCACCTCACCTCAGGCCCGCGCGTGGGCGCGGTCACCGGCAACCCGCGCATCCGCAACCGTTCCACCCTGCTGGGCCGGCTGCAGGTCGCCGAGTTCTCTTCGATCATCGGCATGATCAAGCGCGCGCAGCGGGTGTATGGGCGCATCTTCACCATCTCCGGGGTGATCGCCGCGTTCCGCCGTACTGCGCTGCATCGGATCGGGTACTGGTCCGACGACATGGTCACCGAGGACATCGACATCAGCTGGCGCCTGCAGATGGATCATTGGGACATCCGCTACGAGCCCAATGCGCTGTGCTTCATCCTGATGCCGGAAACGCTGAAGGGGCTGTGGCGGCAGCGCCTGCGCTGGGCCCAAGGGGGCGTGGAAGTGCTGCTGCGGCACGGTGGCTCGCTGTTCCATTGGCGCAAGCGCCGCATGTGGGGCGTGCTGCTGGAGTACATCCTCAGCGTGCTGTGGGCGTACACGATGCTGGCCATCATCGTGCTGTGGGCACTGGGCAAATTCATGACACTGCCGCCCGAGCTGTACATCGCCACGCTGCTGCCGCAGTGGCATGGCGTGATCCTGGCGCTGGTCTGCCTGCTGCAGTTCGCCAGCAGCCTGATCATCGACCGCCGTTACGAAACGCATATTGGACGTAATTACTTCTGGGTGATCTGGTACCCGATGGCGTACTGGCTCATCAGTCTGTTCACGACCCTGGTAGCGTTCCCCAAGACGATCTTCAAGCGTCGTGGCAAGCGCGCGGTCTGGGTCAGTCCTGACCGGGGTATCCGATGAACACTGTCAAATCCACCCGCCGCTTCGACTCGCGGCTGATCCAGAAACCGCGCCAGCAGCCACGCCTGCAGCGTACTGCCTGGGGCTTTGTGACCATCGCCTTCTGGGCGTTCTACTTCTACCTGTGGGCACCGTTGGTGACGCTGATCTCCTGGCTGCTCGGCGGGCGGATGGCCTGGGCGCAGCTGTACGAACAGAAGCAGACGGTGGATCCGTTCGTGGTGATCGCGCTGCCGGTGATGCTGCTCTGCTGCGCGGCGCTGCTGATCGCCTGGGCCGAGTACAACCGCATGCGCTTCACGGGCAAGGAACGTCGGCTGCCGCATGACGATGTGACCCGCGCCGAGATCGCGCACGACCTCGGCGCGAGTGCCTCAGTGGCCGCGTCGCTGGCCGATGGCAAGTCGGTGACCCTGCACATGGATGAGCACGCGCGGCCGGTACGGGTCACCGCGCAGGCATTGGCGGGCGCGTACAGGTAATCGCGCGGGTGTTGCCAGACCGGTAGTGCCGGCCGCTGGCCGGCTCCACGGGTTGCCACGATGGGAAGGAGCCGGCCAGCGGCCGGCTCTACCGGGTCACGCGCGCGTCTGGCCTTCGCCGCGGACGACGAAGCGCTCCACGGTGAGCGCTTCCAGCCCCATCGGGCCATAGGCGTGCAGGCGAGTGGTGGAGATGCCGATCTCCGCACCCAGGCCGAGCTCGCCACCATCGGAGAAGCGCGAGGAGGCGTTGACCATCACCACCGCCGAACGCAACGCGTGCACGAAGCGTTCGGCGGCGACCGCGTCCTCGGTGGCGATCACTTCGGTATGGTCCGAGCTGTACTGCTGGATATGCGCCAGGGCGGTGTCCAGGTCATCCACCACGCGCACGGCGATGATCAGATCCAGATACTCGGCGGCGTAATCGTCCTCGCTGGCCGCGTCAGCATCGGGCAGCCACTGGCGTGCCACCGCATCGGCGCGTAGCTGCACACCACGTTCGGCCAGCGCCTTCGCCGCCAAGGGCAGGAAGGTCGGCGCGAGGTCGGCATGCACCAGCAGCGTCTCCAGCGAGTTGCAGGCCGACGGCCGGCTGCACTTGCCGTCCACCAGCAGGCGCAGCGCCAGCGCAGGATCGGCGGCGCGGTCCACGTACAGATGGCAGACGCCTTTGTAATGCTTGATCACCGGTACGCGGGCATGCTCGGCCACGAACCGGATCAGCCCTTCCCCGCCGCGCGGAATCGCCAGGTCGATCAGGTCGTTGAGCTGCAGCAGCGCCAGCATGGTCTCGCGGCGCAGATCCTCGACCAGCGTCAGCGCTGCATCGGCAATGCCGGCCTCGCGCAGCGCCCGCTTGAGCGACGCGGCAATCGCGGCATTGGACTGGATCGCCTCCGAGCCACCGCGCAGGATCACGCCGTTGCCGGCCTTGATGCACAGCGCCGCCGCATCGGCGGTCACGTTCGGGCGCGCTTCGTAGATCATCGCGATCACGCCCAGCGGCACGCGCACCTTCTGCACGCGGATGCCATTCGGGCGCACGTCATCGCGGGTGACCTGCCCGACGGGATCGGGCAACGCGGCGACCTCGCGCAGCGCGGCGGCGATACCGGCCAGGCGCTGTGGGTTCAAGGCCAGGCGATCCAGCATCGCCGTGCCGACGCCCTTCTCCGTGGCGGCGGCCAGGTCGCGTGCGTTGGCGGCGAGAATCGCATCGGTATCCGCGTCCAGCGCCGCGGCCATCGCTTCGAGCAGATCGGCCTTGGCGGCGGAGGACAGCTGAGCAAGTTGCTGGGCAGCCTCGCGGCAGGCCAGCGCCTGGGTGCGGATGTCGGTAGTGGAACTGGCGACCATCTCAATATCCTTGAAAAAACACGGTAGAGCCACGCCATGCGTGGCTGGGGGAGGTCGAACGGCCCAGGCTGCGCAGCCACGCATGGCGTGGCTCTCCCGTGGATGTTCTTACGCTTTACAGCAACACCAGATCGTCACGGTGGATGACGTTGCCACCGTAGTTGTAGCCGAGCACGCTTTCGATGTCGCGCGAGTGGCGACCGGCGACGCGGCGGATGTCGCTGGCCGAGTACTGGCTGACACCACGGGCCAGGCAGACCTCGCCGGCCTCGGTGCGTTGCCGGATCTCGACCATGTCACCGCGTCGGAAGTCCCCTTCCGCGCCGACCACGCCGCCGGGCAGCAGCGAGGCGCCCTTGCCACGCAGCGCATCGGCCGCACCGGTATCGACCAGGATCGCGCCCGGTTCCAGCGGCGCGTGCCGCAGCCAGTACTTGCGCGCGGCCACGCGGGTCTGCGCGGCGTGGATGCGGGTGCCGAAGAGGCGGCCTTGGCTGAGCGCGCGCACCACCTCGGCGCTGCGCCCGTTGAACAGGCAGGTCTCGATGCCGACACGCCCGGCCTTGGCCGCGGCCTCCAGCTTGGTATGCATGCCGCCGGTGCCCGCGCCGCTGCCGGCCCCCCCGGCCATCGCCAGCACCTCGACGGTCAGCTCGGGCACATCGTGGATTGGCCGTGCCTGTGGATCACGCCGCGGATCGGCGCTGTACAGGCCGTCGATGTCGGTGGCGATGAACAGCACGTCGGCGTCGATCAGCGCAGCGACGGTCGCAGCCAGATTGTCGTTGTCGCCGAGCTTGAGCTCATCCACCGAAACGGTGTCGTTCTCGTTGACCACCGGCAGCGCGCCCAGCCGCAGCAGTTCGTTGAGCGTGGCGCGGGCATTGAGATAGCGGCGACGGTTGCGCAGGTCGTCATGGGTCAGCAGCACCTGCGCCACCGGGCGTTCGAAGAAGCGCTGCCACAGCCCGATCAACTGCGCCTGGCCCAGCGCCGCCAGTGCCTGCCGTGCGGCCATCGCCGCCCCGGCTTCCAGCGCGCGCGGCACGATCGCCCGACCCGCGGCAACCGCGCCGGAGGACACGATCACCACTTCACGCCCGGCCAGGACATTGGCCGAGACGAACTGGGCCAGCCCCAGTGCGTGGCGGGGCGAGAGGCCGCCGCCATCGGCCGCCAGCAGGCTGCTGCCCACTTTGAGGACGGCGCGTTTCCACTGCGGAACGGCTTGTTCGGTGAACGGCGAAGGCACGGACTGGTTCATGGGGTCGGTGCGCTCAGCGCGTACTCCATTCGTGGATACGGGCGGTGGCACTGCCCTGCACCAGCAGCGGATCGGTGTCGACCAGCGCCTGTGCAGCGGCCAGATCGGCGATGTCCTGCAGGACGTAGGCGCCACCGCTCTTGTCGGTGAAGCCACCGGTCAGCAGCAGCTGCCCGCGGGCCCGCACCTCATCGAGAAAGCGCACGTGCTCGGCACCGACCTCATCGCGGAAGTCCGGCGTGCGGGTGACCATCACCAGATAACAGATTTTCATGTGAGTCCTTTTCCCGGGCGCGCCCGGCAAGACGTTACAAAAACGGCGGCCTTGCGGCCGCCGTCGTGATCACACCAGTGCGGCCCAGCGGGCGCGCAGCTCATCCAGCCGCAGGTCGGCGGCCGCGCCGGGCGACACGCGCGCGGCCAGGCTACCTTCGGGGGTCCGCCCCTGCCCGGCCGTATCCGCCGCCGCGGCGGCGGCCTTGTAGGCCTCGCGGAACGGCACACCGGCCACCGCCGCTTCCACGGCGACATCGGTGGCGTACATGCCCGAATCGATCGCCGCACGCAGCTTGTCGTCGCGCCATTCCAGGTTGGCCAGCAGCGCCGGCAGCAGTTCCAGCGCGGCCAGACCGCGGCCGAAGCCATGGAAGATCGCGCCCTTGCTGCTCTGCAGATCGCGGTGATAGCCCGACGGCAGCGACAGCAGCTGCTCGATCTCGGTGCGGGCCGCGGCCACGCTGGCGTGGGTGGCCCGCATCAGTTCGATCACGTCCGGGTTGCGTTTGTTGGGCATGATCGAACTGCCGGTGGTGTACTGCGCCGGCAGCGCGACAAAGCCGAACTCGCCGCTGGTGAACAGCGACAGGTCCCAGGCGATGCGGCGCAGATCCAGCGTGGCGCCGCCAAGCGCTTCCAGGGCGGCCAGCTCGAACTTCCCGCGCGACAGCTGGGCATAGATCGGCGAGATCTGCATCCGCGCGAAACCGAGTGCCTCGGTGGTGTGCGCGCGGTCCAGCGGCAGGTTCACGCCATAACCGGCGGCCGTGCCGAGCGGATTGGCGTCGACCAGGTTGAAGGTGTCGTGCGCGCGGATCGCGTTGTCGATGAAGGCTTCGGCCCAGCCGGCCCACCACATGCCCGCCGAGGACACGACGGCGCGCTGGATGTGGGTATAGCCCGGCACCGGCAGGTCTTTTTCGGCCTCGGCACGATCCAGCGCCACCTTGGCGATCTCGCGGCTCAGCTCGGCCACGCGCAGCAGCTTGTCCTTCAGCCACAACCGGGTCGCCACCAGGATCTGGTCGTTGCGGCTGCGCCCGGTGTGGATCTTGCGACCGGCATCGCCGAGGCGCTCGGTCAGGCGCGCTTCGATCGCCGAGTGGCAATCTTCGAAGCGCTCATCCAGCACGAACGCACCACTGCGGAAATCCTCGGCCAGCACATCCAGCTCGCGCTGCAGGCCGACGCGTTCGTCGTTGCCGAGAATGCCGATGTTCTCCAGGCCCTGCGCATGCGCCTTGCTGGCTGCCACGTCGTACAGGAAGAACTCGCGGTCCAGGATCACATCATCGCCGGCCAGGAAGGTCTGGATCTTGGCGTCTACCGCCACGCCGGGCTTCTGCCACAGAAGGTCTGCCATGTCTTGCTCCGTAGGCGGATTCGCTCCGCCGGGTTGTCAGGGCGCGCGCAGGGGGCCGCGCGGCGCCGTGGGAATTCAGTGCGGGATCGAGGCCAGTTCGTCCAGGCCCAGTGCCAGGTTGAGGTTCTGCATCGCCTGGGTGGCCGCGCCCTTGAGGAGGTTGTCCAGGGTGGCCACCACCACCACGCGCTTGCCGCCCGGGGCCACGTCGAAGCCGCCGATCTGCACGCCGTGCCGGCCCGCAATCTGGCTTACCCAGGGCGCTTCGTCGATCACGTCGATCAACGCTTCGTTGGCGTAGTACTTCTGATAGAGCGCGATCACGTCCTCGCGCTTGACCACCGTGTTGAGCCACAGGTTCACGGTCATGGTGATGCCGCGGAAGTGCGGCGCCACATGCGGCATGAACTCGACCGGCACGCGCAGGTGCGCAGTGACTTCGCGCTCGTGCACATGGTTGGTCAGCGCATACGGCATGAGGTTGTCACGCAGCAGTTCCGGATTGTTCTTGTCCGAGGGCGTCGTGCCCGCGCCGGAGTAGCCGGAGACACCAAAACACTGCGGCGGGCCGGCCAGCTGCTGCAGCAGCGGGCTGATCGCCAGCTGCATCGCGGTGGCGTAGCAGCCCGGATTGCTGAAGTGCTTCTGGCCCAGGTAGTCGCCCCGGGTCAGCTCCGGCAGGCCGTAATACCAGCTCGGCTCGAAGCGGTGATCGGCCGACAGATCGACGATCACCGTGTCCGGCCTGGCCGCGTCCAGCGCGGTGACGAACGGCGCAGACAGGCCATTGGGCAGTGCCAGGATCACCGCATCCATGCCCTTGGCGGCGACAGCGTCGGCGTCGAGGTTCTCGAACTGCAGTTCACCGTGCCAGTCGCTGTGGTGATCGCTCACGCGCTGGCCGGCCAGTTCGCGCGAAGACACGAAGCCCAGCTGCAGGTGCGGGTGGGCGGCGATCAGCTTGATCAGCTCGGCGCCGGTGTGCCCGCGGGCGCCGACGATGCCGACGGTGAAGGTCTTGGTGCTCATGCGTGTGCGTCCAGGCGGTGCTGCAGGTGGCGTTTCACCCCCTGCCATTCCGCATCGATGATGGAGAAGATGACGGTGTCGCGCGGGGTGCCATCCGGGTGGCGTTTGTGGTTGCGCAGCACGCCGTCCTGCTTGGCCCCCAACCGCGCGATCGCGGTGCGCGAGGTGAGGTTGAACCAGCTGGTCTCGAACACCACGCTCAGGCATTCCAGCCGCTCGAAGGCATGTGTGAGCAGCATCAGCTTGGTTTCGGTATTGATGCCGGTGCGCTGGGCGGCCTCGCCGTACCAGGTGTAGCCGATGCTCAGGCGCGGCACCTCGGCGTCCAGATCGTAGTAGCGGGTGGTGCCGACCACTTCATCGGCCTCGTTGAGGACCGCGAACGGCAACACCTTGCCCTCCGCCTGCGCCTGCAGCGCGGCCTGGACGTAGGCGGTCATGGTCTTCGCACTGGGCACCTGGGTGTACCAGAGCTTGGACAAGGTGCCATCCCCCAGTGCACCGCGCAGGCCATCGATATGCGCCATCTGCAGCGGCTCCAGCCGGGCGTGTGTGCCGGCCAGTGTGGGGACCTTGGTCCAATCGGCGAGATTCATGAGGTTCAGCCCTCCAGGCTGGGGGTGCGTGCGGCGCAATGCTCGACGTACGCTTTGATGCGGTCGAAGCCATCGGCGCCGAACCAGAACACCTTCCAGTGGCCCTGCTTGTAGCAGCCATCGGATTCGGCGTAGTAGAAGTGATTGATCGGGTTGCCGTTGCGTGAGCGCCAGAACAGCTGCGGGGTTTCGTCCAGCATGACATTCCAGACCGCGCGGCCCAGGCCCTCGCCCTGCGCATCGTCGAGCACCGCGAACTTGTCCAGGTAGACGCCTTCGGGCTCGTCGGTGAGGATCACCGCGGTGCGATAGTTCTCGCTCACATAGGCGCGCAGCAGCTTGGTTTTCTGGAAATAGTCCGGCACCAGGGTGCGGCCGAAGCTGGATTCGATCAGCTGCTTCAGGCGCGGCAGGTCCAGTTCGTCCCAGGCGGTGGCGCGCAGCACTTTCTCGCCCTTGCGCACCAGCGTGCCCGAACCCTTGTGGGTGAACAGCTCCTTGGCCAGGTCCGCCGGGCGCGTGATCGACACCGAGGACTCCAGTGGCAGGCGATCCAGAAGGTCCTTGATCTGTTCGATCTTGACCCGCATGCCGCCATGGATCCACGGCTGCTGCATCAGCTGGTCGTACTCGGTGGACAGGTTGATAGAGTCGATCACCTTGCCCTCTTCGTCGAGCAGGCCGCCGGTGCCGGTCAGGAAGATGATCTTGTACGGCTGCAGTTCCTGCACCAGCTCGTTGGCGGCGAAATCGGCGTTGACGTTGAGGATCTGCCCGCAGCGGGTTTCGCCCAGGCTGGTGATCACCGGGATCGAGCCGGCGCGCAGGCTGGCTTCGATCGGAGCCAGGTTGACCTTCTTGACCTCACCGACCAGGCCGTAGGTGGCCTGGTCCAGATACTCGGCTTCGAACACGCCGCCGGTGATCGAGGTTGCGCGCGCACCGTTCTGCTGCAGGGCTTCGACCAGTTGCAGATTGGAGGCCTGGAACACCCGGCGCACGATCGCCAGCCCTTCGGCCGAGGTCACGCGCAGGCCGTTGACGGTCTGCTTCTCGATGCCGGCCGCCGACAGTTCGGCATCCAACTGCGGACCGGCGCCATGCAGCACGATCGGGGTCAGGCCGACTTCCTGCAGGAACGACAGTGAGGAGGTCAGCGCCTCCAGGTCATCGCGCAGCACCGCGCCGCCGACTTTGACCACGGCGAAGCGTTTGGCGTCCAGCTGCGAGAAACGCTTGAGGTACTGGCTGATCTCCTTGGCGCTGGCCATGCTCGAGAGCAGGCGCACGATGGTCTGACGGGTCTGGCGGTGGGGCTGGGAAGAAGGCATTTCGATATCGTCGCAGGCGGCCGGGGCCGCGATGGGAGTTCCGTCAGTGGGGGACCACGACGGCGTCATTCGATCAGGCGCCGTGCGCGATGATGCGGTGCACGGATTCGGCGTAACGCTGCAACTGCTCCAGCGTCACGAACTCATCGGCGGTGTGGGCCTGGGCGATGTCGCCCGGGCCATACACCAGCGTGGTGTAGCCGCCGGCCGAGAACAGTGACGCCTCGGTCCAGAAGTCCACCGCGTTGCCGATCGGAATATCCAGCGCATCGGCCACGTCGCGCGCGGCCAGGCGGCGGTTTTCCGCTTCGGCGATGTCGCCGGCCGGGAAACTGGGGCCCCGGAAGGTCTCGGTGAACTGCGCCGCGGCCGGTTCGGCAAAACCGGCGAAGGTCGCCAGCAGCGCATCGATATCCATCGACGGCAGCGGACGGAAGCCGAACCGCACTTCAGCAGCGGGCGCGATCATGTTGGCCTTGATGCCGCCTTCCACGCGCCCGATGTTGAAGCGCAGGCCGGTCAGCCCGCCAAAGCGCGCATGCGACAACGACTCGACATGGTCCAACGCGCGGTTGCCCCAGCGCATCGCCTGATGCAGTGCACTGGCCGCCGCGTCCTGCTTGCCCGAGGCATGCCCGGCGCGGCCGGTGAACTGCATCAGCACCGAGCTGATGCCACGGTGCGCGAGCACCGCTTCGCTCATGGTCGGCTCGGCCACCAGCACCGCTTCATACGGAATGCCACGGGCCAGGAAGGCGGCGATGCAACGCGGATCGTTGGCTTCCTCGTCGCTGGAGAACAGGAACGCGGCATCGCCATCGCTGGCGTTGGCAGCAGCCACCAAGGCCGCCGCAGCGCCCTTGATGTCACACACGCCCAGCCCGATCACGCGGTCCTCGGCGCGCCGCATCACGTGTGGGTCGGCCGTCCAATGCGGCGAGTCCGGCACGGTATCCAGGTGCACGTTGAACAGGTACTTCGGGGTGCCACGCACCGCATACAGGCTGACCGCACCGTCGCCATGGTCGATCACCTCCACGTTGAACCCGGGCAGGTTCGCACGCAGGTAATCGAAGATGCCGCCGGTGGTGATCGCCCGCGGCGGATTGCGCGTGTCGAAGGACACGAGCTGCTGCAGATGATCGAGTGTCTGTTCCAACATGTGTCTGAGTATCCGTAGGGTTCAAAATCGGTAGTGCCGGCCGCTGGCCGGCTCTGCAATGATCCGGCCGTTCCAGGAGCGGGGGGGGGGCGGGCCTTTATTTTCCCGGGCGTTCCCTGGCCCCGCCCCGCGCCCGCCACTACCCCTCCATCGGCTTTGCGAGGCGCCGGCCAGCGGCCGGCACCCCGGTGAATCGCCTTAGCGGTTGACCTGCGCGTACAAGGTCGAGCTCATACCAAACAGCTTGATGAAGCCTTCGGCCTCTTCCACGCCCCAGTCGGCCGACTGTGCATAGGTGGCGCCCTTGGCATTGAGCAGGTGCGGCGACTTCACGGCCACGGCATCGACACGGCCACCGCGGGTTTCCAGCACCACTTCACCGTTGACCTTGGCCTGCGAGGACTTCAGGAAGGCTTCGATGTCGGTCTTGAGCGGGTCGTGGTAGAAGCCTTCGTACACCAGCTCCACCCACTTGCGCGCCACGTCCGGCTTGAAGCGGTTCTGCTGCTTGGTCAGCACGGCGTCTTCCAGCGCGCGGTGCGCGGCCAGCAGCGAGACCAGGCCCGGCGCTTCGAACACGATGCGACCCTTCAGGCCGATCACGGTGTCACCGGTGTAGACGCCACGGCCCACGCCGTACGGAGCGAACAGCTTGTTGAGCTTGGCCAGGATCTGCTCACCCGGCAGCGCCTTGCCGTCCAGTTCGACGGCTTCGCCCTCGACGAACTTCAGGGTGACCGTCAGTGCCTGTTCCGGCCATTCGCTGCGCGGTGCGCACCAGCCGCGGGCACCTTCGCCCGGGGCTTCCCAACGGTCGATCTCGCCGCCGGACATGGTCAGGCCCAGCAGGTTCTCGTTGATGGTGTAGGCCTGCTGCTTGGCGCGCACGCCGAAGCCGCGCTCTTCCAGGTACTTCTGCTCGTAAGCGCGGGTCTGGGTGTGTTCCTTCTGGATTTCGCGGATCGGCGCGACGATCTGGTAGTCGCCCAGCGCCTTCACGGCCAGGTCGAAGCGGACCTGGTCATTGCCCATGCCGGTGCAACCGTGGGCGATGATGTTGGTACCCAGCTCGGCGGCGCGCTTGAGCGCGGCATCCACGATCAGGTAACGGTCGGACACCAGCAGCGGGTACTGGCCCTGGTAGCCCTCACCGGCCCACACGAACGGCTTGACGAAGCCGCTCCAGATCGCCGGGCCACCGTCGACGGTGACGTGGCTGGTGACGCCCAGTTCGGCCGCACGCTTCTCGATGAAATCGCGCTCCTCGTCATCCACGCCGCCGGTGTCGGCGAACACGGTATGCACGTTGTAGCCGCGCTCCTGCAGGTACGGCACGCAGAAGCTGGTGTCGAGTCCACCGGAGAAGGCCAGGACGATGTCTTTGTTGCTCATGGGGGTCAGGTCCAATAGGGAAAAAAGTTGGGTAGAGCCGACCGTTGGTCGGCTGCAATGTTCGATACCCGTTGATGGCGTTACCGGCCGATCAACGCCGACATGATCGCCTTCTGCACATGCAGGCGGTTTTCAGCTTCGTCGATCGCGATGCACTGCGCCGAGTCCATGACGCCGTCGGTGGCCTTCACGTTGCGGCGCAGCGGCAGGCAGTGGCTGAAGACGCCGTTGTTGGTCAGCGCCATCTTGGCTTCGTCCACGATGAAGTGCTTGTACTGGTCGCGGATCGGCTTTTCCGGTTCCCAGTTGCCGAAGAACGGCAGCGCGCCCCAGCTCTTGGCGTACACCACGTCCGCGCCGGCGTAGGCGCTGGCGATGTCATGGCTGACCTGCAGCGAACCGCCGCTCTCGGCCACGTTCTGCTCGGCCCAGCCCATGTAGCGCTCATCCAGGATGTAATCCGGGGTCGGGCACAGCAGGGTCACGTCCATGCCCATGCGGGTGGCGATGGTCAGCGCCGAGTTGGCCACCGCGGTGTTCAGCGGCTTGGGGTGATAGGTCCAGGTCAGCACGTACTTCTTGCCGCGCAGGTCCTGGGTACCGAAGTGTTCCTGCAGCGCCATCACGTGGGCCAGTTCCTGGCACGGGTGGGTGATGGTTTCCATGTTGATCACCGGCACCGGCGAGTACTTGGCGAAGCTCTTGAGCACTTCGTCTTCGCGATCCTTGGTCCAGTCGATGAACTTCGGGAAGGCACGCACGCCAATCAGGTCGACATAGCGGCCGAGCACTTTGGCCACTTCGGCGATGTGCTCCTCGGTGTCCCCGTCCATCACCGAGCCCAGGTTGAACTCGATCGGCCAGGCGTCCTTGCCCGGCTGCAGCACGATCGCGTGCCCGCCCAGCTGGAACGCACCCAGCTCGAAGCTGGTGCGGGTACGCATGGAGGGGTTGAAGAACACCAGGGCAATCGACTTGCCCTTGAGCTCGTCACCCAGTTTGTTGCGCTTGAACAACGCGGCCTGGGTCAACAGGGCATCCAGGTCGGTGCGGCTCCAATCCTGGGTGTTCAGGAAGTGCTTCAGGGACATCGATCGATCCTTTGCGGCTGGTTTTCCACCGTCACCGGCGGAGGTTGGGGGCGCCGGGGCGCGTTCAGGGCTCAACAAAACGTATACAGATGAAACTTTTCAGATCGTAGAAACGAAAAAACCCAGCGCGGGGGCTGGGTTTTCCAAACAGGCAGCACGAAGCTCCGGTTACCCAGCGAAAATGTGGGGTTCCGGTCGGCGGGCACGCGACGTCATGCCCGTAGCCATACGGGCGGCGCTGGTGTCGTGCTGGAAGTCGGTGAGTTTCATGGCCGCCCATCTTTGCATGCACCCGGAGTGCGTGCAAGGCCTGAATGACAATTCAGGTTGAAGGCATCCACGCCCGGGGCGATGCCGGGAGTCACGGGTTGGCGCCACCGGCCTGATCGTTGCCCACCCAGGGGGTGATCGAGACCCGGATCTTGAGGCGGTTGCCCGGGTCTTCCGGCAGGCGGGAACGGTACTTGGTGCCCTTGTAGACGTAGTCCACGTCGTAGGCGATCGGGCGGCGGAACTCACGGCCGACCGGGATGATCTTGCAGTCCCGGGTCAACAACGGCCCGGTGTTGGCCGGCGTGGCCTCGACCACCACCGTCTCGGCGTAGCCGCTTTCGTCGGTGCTGCCGTCTTCCCGGCGGAAGATCGAGCGTACCGAATCCATGAAGCGGCCGAAGCGGCCTTTGTCTTCCTGCGGCTCCTCGCCGGTGACATTGACCGGCGCGAGCGTGCGGGTGGAGACCGGCTCGCAGTGCTCTTCGGTGCGGGTGGCGCGCAGGGTCTGGAAGACCGGCTCGACGTTGAGCACCTGGGCGTAGTCGAACTTGACGTTCTCCACGATCACCACCCGGTTGCGCACCTCACCCTCCTGGGCGCACGCCCCGAAGGCGGCACTTCCGAGCAGGCAGACCAGCGTCAACAACGAAGCGGATTTCATTGGCAACAGGGAAAAGGACAAGAGGGATAGTTTAGGCAGTGGCAAGCACAAGGGGCTGAACATTACCCTTCCGTGACGTTTCTGCCCATAGGCCGACCCCACCCGCGGGGCAGGAAGCCCGCCACGACGGGCCGGAACGCCTGAAGCCTTCAGCCATACCGCCAGCGGCCGAGGCCGCCGGCCTGCCGTGCCCCACATCCCCCCAAAGCCCCCGACACGTTCTAAAATCGACCGCTTACCCCCGCTCCCGACCCCCATGACCCTGCGCCTGCACAACAACCTGACACGCCAGCTCGAACCGTTCACCCCGCTCGATCCGACCTGTCCGACCCTGTATGTGTGTGGCCCCACGGTCTACAACTACGTCCACATCGGCAATGCCCGTGGGCCGGTGGTGTTCGGCGTACTGGCCGACCTGCTGCGCCGCCGCTTCGGCGGCCTGCGCTATGCGCGCAACATCACCGACGTGGATGACAAGATCAACACGGCCGCGCGCGAGCAGAACGTGCCGATCAGCACCATTACCGACCGTTTCGCCGCCGCCTACCGCGAGGACATGGCCGCACTGGGCGTGGTGCCGCCGGATATCGAGCCGGAAGCCACCGCGCATATCCCCCAGATCGTGACCATGATCGAGCAGCTGATCGCCAACGGGCATGCCTATGCGGCCGAAGGCCACGTGCTGTTCTCGGTGAGCTCCTACACCGACTACGGCAAGCTCTCGCGCCGCGACCCGGACGAGATGCTGGCCGGTGCCCGCGTGGATGTCGCCCCGTACAAGCGCGACCCGGGCGATTTCGTGCTGTGGAAGCCCTCCAGCAACGACCTGCCGGGCTGGGCATCGCCGTGGGGCCGTGGCCGCCCGGGCTGGCACATCGAGTGCTCGGCGATGGCCGCCGCGCACCTGGGGCCGACCATCGATATCCATGCCGGCGGCGTGGACCTGCAGTTCCCGCACCACGAGAACGAGATCGCCCAGAGCGAGTGCGCGCACGGCGGGCAGACCTTCGCCCGGTTCTGGCTGCACAACGGCATGCTCAACTTCGGCGGCGCCAAGATGAGCAAGTCGATCGGCAACATCGAGCGCGTGCACGATCTGGTCCGCCAGCATGCCCCCGAGGCGCTGCGCTATGCGCTGCTGTCGGCCCACTACCGGCAGCCGCTGGACTGGTCCGATGCGCTGATCGAGCAGTCGGTGCGCACCCTGGACCGCCTGTACGGCACGCTGCGCGATCTGGTCGAGGTGGACGCCGCTGCGGTGATTCCGACCGAGATCGAGGCCGCACTGGATGACGACCTCAATACGCCGCAGGCGCTGGCCGAGCTGGCCCGTATCGCCGGTGAGGCACGCAAGGCTGCCGACGCCGACAAGGCGCACTGGAAGTCCGCGCTGCTCGGTGCCGGCCTGGCGCTGGGCCTGCTGCAGCAGGATCCCGCGGCCTGGTTTGGCACCGCAGGCGGCAACGACGACGATGCGGCCATCCAGGCCCTGATCGATGAACGCGCCGCGGCCAAGCAGGCCCGCGACTTCGCCCGCGCCGATGCGATCCGCGACCAGTTGGCCGCCGAGGGCATCGTGCTGGAAGACACCGCCCAGGGCGTGCGCTGGTCGCGCAAGCGCTGAAAGACCGCCCGGCTGACCGTCGGGCGCTACCGGACACCGCCCGATCCACTGGGCACTGCCATGACATCGCCCCGGCCACGGACGGCCGGGCTGCCTCCCCCCGCAACTGCACGGTCACCCACGGACGGCGAACACCGACCCGGAGCCCCCATGACCCCCACCTCCCCGTTCCCGCTCGAACCCACCGCTGCTGAAGCCCAGGCCGCCATCGCCGAGGAATTCGCCTTCTTCGGCGACTGGTCCGAGCGTTACCAGTACCTGATCGACCTCGGCCGCAAACTGCCCACCTTCCCGGAAGCGTGGAAGACCGAGGAGCATCGTCTGCTTGGCTGCCAGTCCATGGTCTGGATCGTGCCGGAGGGCAATGCCGAGGCGCTGCGCTTCCACGCCATCAGTGATTCGGCGATCGTCTCCGGGCTGATCTACCTGGCCCTGCGCGTCTATTCGGGCCGTTCGGCGGCCGAGATTCTGGCCACCGAGCCGAGCTACATCCAGGACATCGGGCTGTCGCGCCACCTGTCCCCGACCCGCAGCAACGGCGTGGCGGCAATGCTGGCCTTCATCCGCGACACTGCCCAAGCGCAGTCGTGACGCTCTCCGCCGATCCGCAGGAGCCGGACAGCGCCCTGCAGCTGCTGGCCCGCCCGGGCTTTTCGCTGGTGCTGGCCTACCGCATCTTCGCGATGCTCTCCTACCAGATCGTCGCGGTGACGGTCGGCTGGCATATCTACGAAGTCACCCGCAATCCGTTCTCGCTGGGCCTGGTCGGCTTGGCCGAAGTGCTCCCGTTCTTCTGCGTGGCGCCGTTTGCCGGCTATCTGGTCGACCACCTTCCCCGCCGCCGGCTGGGCATGGTCGCCTGCAGCGGGCTGGTGATGACCGCACTGGTGCTGACCGCGGTCGCCCAGGGCTGGCTGCCGTTCCACGGGGTGTGGCCGATCTATGCGGCGATCGCACTGACCGGCATGGTCCGCGCGTTCCTCTCGCCGATCTACAACGCACTGTTCGCCCGCGTGCTGGAGCGCACGCAGTACGCGCGTGGCGCGGGACTGGGCGCGGTGGTGTTCCAGACCGGCATGGTGGTCGGCCCGGCACTGGGCGGCGCCCTGGTGGCGTGGGGCGGCAAGGGCGTCGCCTATGGCGTGGCGGTCGGCGTGTCGCTGATCGCGCTGGGCTGCCTGGCCGCGCTGCGCGTCTCCGAGCCGGTGCATACGGGCCCGGCGGCGCCGATCTTCAAGAGCATCGCCGAGGGCGGCCGTTTCGTGCTCGGCAACAGGATCATGGTCGGGGCGATGGCGCTGGACATGTTCTCGGTGCTGCTCGGCGGCGTGGTGGCGATGCTGCCGGCGTTCCTGCACGAAATCCTGCACCACGGGCCGGAGGGGCTGGGCGTGCTGCGGGCGGCGCCGGCGCTGGGCTCGGTGTGCGTGGGGCTGTGGCTGGCGCGTCGGCCGTTGCAGCGCAATGCGGGGCGTGTGCTGTTGTTCGCGGTGGCCGGCTTTGGTCTGTGCGTGATCGGGTTCGGCCTGTCATCGAATTTCTGGCTGTCGGCGGCGATTCTGTTGTTCTACGGTGCGTTCGACGGTGTGTCGGTAGTGGTGCGTTCGACGATTCTGCAGTTGGCGACGCCGGAGGAGATGCGTGGTCGGGTGTCGTCGATCAATGGCATTTTCATCAGTTCGTCCAATGAGTTGGGCGCGTTCTATGCGGGCACGATGGCGAAGCTGTTGGGGCTGGTCCCGGCGGTGGTGCTGGGGGGCTTTGCGGTGTTGAGCGTGGCGGGCATTACGGCCTGGAAGAATCCGACGCTGCGACGGTTGAATCTGCGCGATCTGCATTGAGGATTTGGCCGGCTGGCCGCTTGGGGCTCCCCAGCTGGTCACCGGGCTGGTTGGCTCGCGCTGCGCGGCTGGGGCTGCCGGGGCCGCGGGTTCGGCGCCTGCTTGTTCCTGCGATTGGGCGGCCGGGCAGCGCAGTGCAGGACCCGGACCGGACTGCCCGACCCACTCGAGCACCAGACAGCAAGGCGCCAACGCCCTTCGCGACCAACGCGAACCCACCCGAACCAAAAACAGCCAGCCAAAAAAAACCCGGCCGAAGCCGGGTTTTCCGTAGAAGAGCAACACCAACAGCGCGATCAGTCGCCCTGCTGCTTCTGCAGATGCTCCCAACGCTCCTGCGCATCGATCGTGCGCTCAGCAGTCAGGCGGGCTTCCAGACGATCCAGGCCAATCTCTTCGCCCGTATCCACACAGAAACCGTAATCGCCATCTTCCAGACGCTTCAGCGTGCTGTTGATCTTGCCGATCAGCTTGCGATAACGATCGCGGGTACGCAGTTCCAGCGAGTTCTCGGTCTCGCGGGTGGCGCGCTCGGCCTCATCGCCGATATCACGCACTTCTTCCTGCAGGTTCGCGATGGTCTGCTTGGATTCCTCCACCAGATCATTGCGCCAGTGCTGCAGGCGCTGGCGGAAATACTCCAGCTGCAGCGGGCTCATGTATTCCTCTTCCGCGCTCGGCTTGTAACCGTCGGGCAGGATCGGACGACCGGTGGCTTCGTCAGTCTTGTATTCCACCACCTTCACCTTGGTGCGAGGGGCCGGGGCGGCCGAACGCGCTGCCACGGCAACGGCGACCTTGCCGACCGGACGGGACACGGGCTTGGGGGCGGACTCGGACTTGGCGGGGGTTTTTGCAGGCGATTTCGAAACGGGCACGGGATTCTTGTTTTGCGGGGCCTTGGAGGCGGCGACAGGGGCGACCGGCGCCGGCGTGGACGCCGGAGAAGGTGCCGCCTTGGCCGGGCTCTTGGCCGGGACAGACTTGGCCGGCGCCGGCGATGCCGGCTTCGGTGCGGACTTCACTACGGGTGCTGCAACCGGCTTGGTGGCCGGCTTGGATGCCACGGGCTTGCTGGCGGTCTTGCTGGCCTTTACCGGCGTGGCCGGTGCCTGCTTGACTGCGGTCTTCTTCGCCGGTGCCGGCTTGGACGCCGGTTTGGCGACAGCAGGCGTCACGGTCTTCTTGGCTGCCGTCTTGCTGGCAGCGGCTTTCTTGACGGGCGCCTTGCTCACCGGCTTGCCTGCCGCGCGCTTGGCGGGCTTGGCAACCGGCTTGGCGACCGTCGACTTCTTGGCAACGACCTTCTTGGCGACGGTCTTCTTGGCCACCACCGTCTTGGCAGCAGGCTTCTTGGCGACAGCCTTCTTGACGGTCTTGGCCGGCGACGTGCTGGTCGCCTTTTTAACGGGTGCCGTCCTGGCCGCCGGTTGTTTGGATGCAGGCTTGCCAGCCGGCTTGGCGGCCGGCTTCTTGGCAACGGACTTGGCCGCCAACTTCTTTACAACAGGCTTGGCGGTTTTCTTGGCGGCCTTGACGGCCTTCTTTGCAGTTTTTTTAGCAGCCACGAAACGCTCTTCCTTGGATTCCCCGGGGCCCGGGAAAGCGGGCCTTTATAGCCTACCCGACCAGCAGCAGCAACCACACCGCCTACTCCGTTCAGCCCCGGAGTCGCAAGGCGTGCGACCGGCCCGCCTGGCAGGCGGGCCAACGTGCGCAGTTCGGTACCTGACCCGGCAACACCGCCGGGGCGGCCCGTCGCGCGCGTGGGTGCGGACGGGTCCAACGCCCCATCCTGCGACAAATGCGCCCTTCATGCCAACTGGAATAAGATTGGGGGGTGATCTCACGCCTGCTCATCGCCCTGCTGCGCTTCTACAAGCGCTTCATCAGCCCGCTGCTGGGGCCGCGTTGCCGCTTCATGCCCAGCTGTTCTGAATACGCCATGCAAGCCATCGCCACCCATGGCCCCGCGCGCGGCAGCTGGCTGGCCGCGCGCCGGCTGGGCCGCTGCCATCCCTTCCATCCCGGTGGCATCGACGAGGTGCCCCCGCGCGCCGCGCACGACGCCACCTGCCGCTGCACAGGAAAACACTGAATGTCCTCCACGCTCATCGTCAACGCCCGCCTGGTCAACGAAGGCTCCGTCACCCAGGGTGACCTGCGCATCGAAGATGGCCGCATCGCGCAGATCGGCCCCGGCCTGGACGCCCGTCCCGGCGAAACCGTGGTCGACGCCGCCGGCCGCTGGCTGCTGCCGGGCATGATCGACGACCAGGTCCATTTCCGTGAGCCCGGCCTGACCCACAAGGGCGACATCGCGACCGAATCGGCCGCGGCCGTCGCCGGGGGCCTGACCAGCTTCATGGACATGCCCAACACCAACCCGCCCACGCTCAACGCCGAAATCCTGCAGGCCAAGTACGATGCCGCCGCCGGCCGCGCGCGCGCCAACTACGGCTTCTACATGGGCGCCAGCAACGACAACCTGGCCCACATCCAGTCGCTGGATCCCAAGACCGCGCCGGGCATCAAGGTGTTCATGGGCGCGTCCACCGGCAACATGCTGGTGGACAACCCGGAAACGCTCGATGCGATCTTCCGCGACGCGCCCACACCGATCATCACGCACTGCGAAGACACGCCGATGATCGATGCCAAGGCCAAGGAGTACGCCGAGAAATATGGCGATGCACTGAGTGCCGAGCAGCACCCGGACATCCGCTCGCGCGAGGCCTGTTTGAAGTCCTCCGAGCTGGCCGTGTCGCTGGCCAAAAAGCATGGCACCCGCCTGCACGTGCTGCATATCTCCACCGCCGATGAGCTGGCCCTGTTCGAACGCGGCCCGCTGATCCGCGCCGATGGCAGCCGCAAGCAGATCACCGCCGAAACCTGCATCCACTTCCTGCGTTTCGACCGCAGCGATTACGCGCGGCTGGGCAACCTGATCAAGTGCAACCCGGCGATCAAGGAAGCCAGCGACCGCGAAGCGCTGACCCGCGCCGTGGCCGATGACGTGATCGACGTGCTCGCCACCGATCATGCGCCGCACACCTGGGAAGAAAAGCAGAAGCCCTATGCACAGGCGCCGTCCGGCCTGCCGCTGGTGCAGTACGCACTGGTCGCCGCGCTGGAACTGGTGCACGAAGGCAAGCTGGAGATCACCCAGGTCGTGCAGAAGTTCGCGCACGCACCGGCGCAGCTGTTCGACGTGAGCCAGCGCGGCTACCTGCGCGAAGGCTACTTCGCCGATCTGGTGCTGGTCGAAGATGTGCCCTTCACCGTCAAGCGCGAAGACGTGCTGTCCAAGTGCGGCTGGTCGCCGTTTGAGGGCACCACCTTCCGTTCGCGCATCGCCTCGACCTGGGTCAACGGGCAGCTGGCGTGGGATGGCGAGAAACTGGTGGGTTCGCCGAACGGCCAGCGCATGAGCTTCGACCGCTGATGCGGGCACGGGTGTTGAGCGCGGCCCTGGCGGCCGCAGGCGTCGTAGCGATGGGCAGTCTGCTGCCCTCGCCCGCCGTGGCCCAGGCCGATGCGCGTGTGGTGTTTCCGGCCAGCGCCTCGCAGGGCGCGATGGTGATCGGCAAGGTGCCGGCCGGCAGCGTCGTGCAATACGGCGACCGCACCCTGCGCGTGAGCGGGTACGGCAGCGTGGTGTTCGGCATCGGCCGCGATGAGAAAGGTCCGCTGCAGGTGCAGGTGACGCGCCCGGACGGCGGCAGCGAAACGGCCAGCATCGCGGTCACCCCGCGTGACTGGCCGACCGAGCGCGTCAACGGCGTGCCCCCCAAGACGGTCAATCCGCCGCCGGCGATTGCCGAGCGGATCAAGCGTGAGCAGGCGCAGGTCACCGCCGCGCGTGCCCGCGATGACAATCGCGCCGGCTTCGCACAGGCCTTCATCTGGCCGGTGCAGGGCCGCATCAGCGGCCGCTTCGGCAATGCGCGCGTCTATAACGGCCAACCCGGTTCGGGCCACTCCGGCATGGACATCGCGGTGCCGACCGGCACCCCGGTGAAGGCACCGGCCGCAGGCGTGGTCACCTTTGCTGGCCCGGACCTGTACCTGACCGGCGGCACGCTGCTGCTGGATCACGGCTTCGGGATCAGTTCGAATTTCCTGCACCTGTCGCGCATCGACGTGAACGTCGGCGACCGCGTCGAGCAGGGTCAGGTGATCGCCGCCGTCGGTGCGACCGGTCGCGCGACCGGCCCGCATCTGCATTGGGGCATGAACTGGTTCGATACCCGCATCGACCCGCTGCTGGTGCTGGAACGCGGGAAATAACGAAGTGCCGGCTGCTGGCCGGCACGCACGCTCAGCCGCGCGCCGCCCACCAGGTCAGCCACAGCGTCCGCATCGGCGTGGCCTGGTACTGGCGGTCCTGCGCCCAGGTCTGCTGGCGGGCACGGGCCAACGCGGCGTACAGCCGGCGGGGCCGCGGGCCGGCAACCCGCGCCGGCCACTTCGCGAGCAGCTGCTGCGCCCACTTGCGCGGTGCCGCGGTGTCATCCTCGGCCAGCAGCGAACGCGGAATGGCGGCGACGCCACTCTCGTGCAGCCGCTGGGCCAGGGTCTGCACCAGCACCGGGGTGGCGACATCGCCACGCGCCGGGGTATCGAACATCACCGCCTCGACCGCGGCCACAGCGGCCGCATACGCCTGCAGCGAGCGCAGCGCCTGCGCCGGATCGACCGGCACCGCACGCGCGTCGATCAGATCCGGCAGCGTCTCGGCCATCTGCGCCCACGGCGCGCGCACCGGCTCGAGCACGCGGCCCAGCGGATGGCGCGAGCGCTGTGCGGACCAGCTGCGCAGCTCTTCGCCCCACCACGCCAGTTTGGCATCGGAGGGCATCGGGTCGCCGGCGGTATTGAGGATGTCGTCGAACTCCTGCAGCAGCGAGAACCACGCCACCACCAGGGTGCGCTGGTTCTCGGGCACGAAGCGTTCGGCCACCTGCCACTCGGGCCAGCGGGTCCGCCACTTGTCCAGGAAACTGTCCAGGGCGCTTGGAGTACTCACGGTGTATTCCTTGAAAGGCTAGAGCGTGCGCGGAAGCGGCCACGCCTTGGCATGTTGCAGGTGTTCGGGAAGTGCGATCAGCGTATCGGCGCCCCAGGCCACGGGATCGTCGGCGTCGAGCCGGTAACCCCACAGCGCGGCGACCGAGGCCATGCCGGCGGCGTTGGCGGCGACGATGTCGCGCTCGTCATCGCCCACGTAGATGCAGGTGCCCGGGGCGATGCCCATGCGCTCGGCGGCGGCCAACAGCGGCAGTGGATGCGGCTTGCGCTGGGCCAGGGTGTCGCCGCCGATCAGCACCTTGCAGCGCTGTTGCCAGCCCAGCTGCGGCACGATCAGCCGGGCCAGATACTCGGGCTTGTTGGTCACGATGCCCCACGCGCAGCCGGCCGCATCGAGCGCGTCGAGCATGCCGGCGATGCCATCGAACAGCACGGCATGCTGGCCGATCAGGCCTTCGTAGCGCGCCAGGAACTCCGGCACCAGCGCATCACGCTCGGCCTGCCCCAGCGCGGGAAAGGCCACCGATACCATCGCGCGCGAGCCCTTGGAGACCACCGGGCGCAACGCCCCCAGGGTGATCGGCGCGCGCCCGCGAGCGGCCAGCATCGCGTTGGCGGTGGCCAGCATGTCCGGTGCGCTGTCCAGCAGGGTGCCGTCCAGATCGAACAGCACCGCCGGCGGGAAACCGAACTCAGACACGTGCCGCGTCGTCCGGCTTGACCGCGTGGGCCAGGTAGTTGATGTCGGTGCGCATGCTCAGGCGGGCACGGTTGCGCCACGGCTCGTAGGCCATGCCGCTGACATCGCGCAGGTTGAAATCGGCCTCGCGCAGCCACTTGCCCAGCTCGGCCGGCTTGATGAAATCCTGGTAGTGATGCGTGCCCTTGGGCAGCAGCCGCGCCACGTACTCGGCACCGACGATCGCCACGGCGAACGCGGCCGGCGTGCGGTTCACGGTGGACAGGAACAGCTGCCCGCCCGGCTTGAGCAGACGGTGGCAGGCGGCGATGATCGCGCCCGGGTCCGGCACGTGCTCGAGCATTTCCATGCAGGTGACGACATCGAAGCTGCCCGGCTGTTCGGCGGCCAGGTCTTCAGCGGCCTGCACGCGGTAGTCGACCGTGACGCCCGACTCCAGCCCGTGCAGGCGGGCGACCTTGACCAGTTCCGGGGCCAGATCGATCGCGGTGACGTCCGCGCCTTCCTTGGCCAGCGCTTCGCTGAGCAGGCCGCCACCGCAGCCGATATCGAGCACGCGGGCGCCGCGCAGGGTGACGCGCTGGGCGACGTACTGCAGGCGCACCGGGTTCAACGCGTGCAGCGGCTTCTGCGGGCCATCGACGTCCCACCAGCGGTTGGCGAGCGCGGCGAACTTGTCCAGTTCGGCCTGATCGAAATTGGTGGAAGCATGGGGGGTGTTCATGGGGATCCTTGATGCATCAAGCACGGATGTGTCGGATACGCTCGCGCCACTGGCGGGCGTTGGCGACGATCGCGGCGGTGTCCATGCCGACCAGTTCGCGCTGGACCAGCTTGGGCTGGCCGGCGATCCAGACATCGCTGACCTGGTGGCGGCCGGCGGCGTAGACGAGCTGCGAAAGCACATGGTGCAGCGGTTGGGTTTCCAGCGCGGAGAGATCCACGCAGACCAGGTCGGCCTGCTTGCCGACCTCGATCGAGCCGATGCGGTCGCCGAAGCCCAGCGCGCGTGCGCCGCCCAGGGTGGCCGCACGCAACGTGGTGGCCGCGTCCAGCGCGGTGGCGTCATTGGCCACGGCCTTGGCCAGGATCGCCGCGGTGCGGTTCTCGCTGAACATGTCCAGGTCATTGTTGCTGGCGCAGCCGTCGGTGCCGATCGCCAGGTTCACACCGGCGCGCTGCAGCGCGCAGGCCGGACAGAACCCGGAGGCCAGCTTGAGGTTGGATTCCGGGCAGTGCACCACGCTGACGCCGCGCTCGGCGCACAGGTGGATTTCGGCCTCGGTCAGCTGGGTCATGTGCACCGCGATCAGGCGGTCGTTGACCAGGCCGAGCCGGTCCAGACGCGCCAGCGGACGCTGGCCATGCAGCTTGATCGAGTCGCTGATTTCCTGCGCGGTTTCATGCGTGTGCAGGTGCACCTGCATGTCCAGCTGGTCGGACAGCATGCGCACGCGTTCGAAGTTCGCGTCGTTGACGGTGTACGGCGCGTGCGGGGCGAACGAGGTGCCGATCAGCGGATCGTTGCGCCACTGGTCGTGCAGCTCGCCGGCCTTGGCGAAGTACTCGTCGTCGGTCTTGGCCCAGGCGGTCGGGAAATCGATGATCACCGCACCGACCAGCGCACGGAACCCGTGCTGCTTGTAGACGGCGGCCTGGACGTCGGAGAAGAAGTAGTTTTCGTTGGCGCAGGTGGTACCGCCGCGCAGCATCTCGGCGATCGCCAGGGTGGTGCCGTCGGCCACGAACTCCGGGCCGATCACCGCCGCTTCCACCGGCCAGATGTGCTGCTGCAGCCAGACCATCAGCGGCAGGTCGTCGGCGACGCCCCGCAGCAGGGTCATGGGATTGTGGGTATGCGCGTTGACCAGGCCCGGCATCAGGGCCGCGTCGGGGCGGGATACGGTCTGCTTGGGTGCAAAGCGCTCGCGCGCTTCGGCACGCGGCAGGATCGCGACGATCTCGCCGCCACGCACGGCCACGGCATGGTCTTCCAGCACCACCGCATGCGGCTCGATCGGGACCACGTAACCGGCTTCGATCAACAGGTCACAGGCTTCGGGAATGCGGGCGGTGTCGGTCATGCGGGCTCACTTGTCTGGGCGGACGACCCGAGGGTGTGGGCGACCGGGACGCTTGGAGGTGGAGCCGACCGTTGGTCGGCTCTACCGGGTGCGGTGTCGGCCGGTACCGCAGCCGACCAA
>NZ_JBDJMT010000009.1:0-140970 GCF_039674045.1 Stenotrophomonas sp. TWI602 | reverse complement strand
TCCCGGGGTTCTTTTTCCTTCGGGCCGCGCCCCCCCGGGGCCCCCCACTACCTGGCTCTGGGCGCTGCCGGCCAGCGGCCGGCACTACCTGGATCGCGACGGTACCGGTCAGCGGCCGGTACCTGCCGGCCTTGTTATGCGTCCGGGTCCGGCGTCGCCGCTGGATCCCGCACCAGATGGATATCGGTCGGCGAAGACAACGCGATCCCGGCCGCCGCAAACTTCTGCAGCACCGTGAAGTACAGCTCGCTGCGCGCGCCGTATACCGCACGCGGGCCTGACACGTAGGCAAAGCTGTTGATCGCGATCTGCCCATTGGCGATCGAGTCGATGAACACCGACGGTGCCGGGTCGCTCAGCACGCCCGGGTGATCGGTATAGGCATCCAGCAGGATCTGCCGCAATGCGGCCACGTCCGTGTTCAACGGCACCGAGAACTGGATCTGGATCCGGCCCTGCGCGTTCCCCATCGTCATGTTGCGGATGGTCTTGGTGATCAGCTCGGAGTTGGGCACGATCAAGGTGGACTTGTCGCCGACCTGGATCTCTGTCGAGCGCACGCTGATCCGCTTGATGTCGCCTTCCTGGTCGCCCAGCTTGACCCAGTCGCCGATCTTGACCGGCCGCTCGGCCAGCAGGATCAGGCCCGAGACGAAGTTCTGGGTGATCGCCTGCAGACCGAAACCGATACCGACCGACAGCGCACTGACCACCAGCGCCAGCTTTTCCAGGCCGATGCCCAGCGCGGTGACGCCCCACAGCACCGCGGCGATGATGCCGAGATAACGGGTGACGGTGCTGATCGAGTTGCGCGCACCGGCATCCAGCTCGGTCTTGGGCAGATAGGTGTCGCTCAGCCAGCGCTGGAAGGTCTGCATCACCGCCCACACCACCAGGAACACCAGCACCGCATACAGCACGCTGCCCGGCCGGAGCGTGGTCTCACCGATCTTCAGGCCGCCGGACAACGAGTCCAGCCCGCCGAGGAAAGCGTTGAGGTTGCCGAATGGCGCGGCCAGCATCAGCACGCCCAGCACGATCACCCCGACCCGCAGCACCGCCGAGAGCAGCACGCCGGCCTGCTCCACCCGCGACTCACTGAGCCCGGTGGTCAACACGATGGTCTGCCCGGCACGGCTGCTGGGCGCGAGCACCCAGGTGGCCAGGTCATCGGCAAACTTGAGCAGCAGCGAGACCGCCATGAACACCACCGCGACCCAGACCAGCTGCTGGGCCACGAACAGCGCGAAGTTGAGATACCCCAGCAGTGTGGCGATCACCGCCGCAGCCACGGCGATGTGGCCGACCAGGCGCGCCAGCACGATCCAGCCACTGCGGCGAGGCGCCCCGCGCACCTTGCCATCGCCACCGGCGCGGGGATCGGCCCGTGCTTCGGCCTCGGCGGCCTCGGCCGCCTGGCGGTTGTGCATGCGCGCCAGCGAGATCAGGATCGCGATGATCAGCCCCAGGTAGGTCAGCGCCATCAACCCATCGGCGGCCACCGTGGTCACCTCGCTGGTGCGGGCTGCATGGTCGAGGGCAGCCAGCATGATGCTCAGCCAGGTCAGGCCGGCCGCGCCCCACGCGTACTTGCGCAGCCGCAACGCCGCACTGTCATCCAGCGGCAGCAGCCGCCACGACGGGCGCTTGGGTACCAGCAGACAGGCGCTGAGCGCAGCGATGAAAGCCGCCACGAAGGTGGCCATCTCGAACGTCTCGGCCACCTGCTGCAGGCGCGGCGGGATCGCGCCGATCGCATCCAGCGACTCCACCAGCGCCACCGCCGCCAGGCCCGGCAACAGCGTGCCGACCAGCAGCAGCCACACCGCCAGGCCAGAGCGGCGCAGGCGTCCATCGGGTGCACGCTCGGAGGCGGCAAAGCGGCGCCCCAGCGCGCGCAGCCACAGCCGCAACGGGAAGAACATCACCAGTGCGACCGCCAGCCCGATCAAGGGCGCGTTCCAGCCATGCTTGGCAATGGCCTTGCGGGCCGCGTCTTCGCCCAGCCGATAAAGAATGGCCAGGCGGTGCACATCGTCCGGCACATCCTTGGCGAAGCTGCGCCACAGCGCAGGCGACAGCGGTGAGGCGACCTTGCGGCTCAGCTGTTCGCTGAACTGGGTGACCCGCATCTTCTCGATGCGCTCGCCGAGCTGCTTGGCATCCACTGAAAGCAGCTTGGCGCGGGCGATCTGCGCGGTGATGTCGGCCTTCTGCTGGTTCAGCGTCTTGCGCTGCCGGCTCACTTCCGGCGGCTCGACGGTGCCCTCGGCGACCTGGCCAAGCTGCTCAAGCCGCGCATCCACCTGCTGAAGCTGCGGGTCGAGGGCGCTCTGCAGGCCGTCGGCATCGCGCTGGACGGCCAGGGCGCGGTCGGACAGCGCCTTCAGGGTTTCAGTGGTGCCCGCATCCTCCAGCGCATCACTGGTGGCGCGCAGCGCTTTTTCGGCCTGGACCAGTTGTTTGGCCGTATCCGGGGGCGGATCCGTGGCCTGCCCGAGAGCGACCGGCGCGGCGCCAAGCCAGGCGAACAACAGCAGCCACGACAACGACCGCACCACAAACGAAGAATGACGAAGCGACACGCCAGCACCAACGGTTCGCGCGGACCACCGCGCCTGCCCGCGACTATAAACCGGGCCCCGTTCAGAACAGGTATGCGGCCCCTCAGTACTTCAGGCGGAGCTCTTCGACCTGCGGCTGCAGGCGCGCATACCAGTCCTGGAACTCTTCCTCGGTGATCTCTTCGGGCGCGTAGACCGCGATCTCGTCCCAGGCATGATCGGTCGGCAGCGGCTGCCGCGGCCCGGCGCGCAGGGTGTAGGTCACGCCTTCATGGTCGACCACATCATCGGCCGTCTCCCGTTGTTGGCGGGCAACGCCATTTTCGCTCTTGAGCAGAATCAGCTGGTACATCCGCATCTCCATCGCTGTTGAAAGAAGCGCCCGCGGCGCCCCGCCCCAGCATAGCGCCGCCCACGCGGCCGGAGCATGACGCATCGACAACGCAGCGTTCTCGACACCGCACTCGCCCCGGCTTCACCCGGCCGTGGCAGCAGCCCCGGCATCGTGGGATCGCATTCCCACCAGCCGTTGCCCATGACCACACAGCCCGACCTGAAAACCGTTCCCGACCTCAAGCTGCCGCGTTACCTGGGCACCTGGTACGAGATCGCCCGCCTGCCGATGAAGCACGAGCCGGAAGGCTGCACGGATGTCTCCGCGCATTACAGCCTGAAAGACAACGGCCATGTCGCCGTGGTCAACCGCTGCCGCATGGGCAACGAGATCGAGGAAGCCGATGGCGAAGCCTGCCCCGTGGACAACGACACCGCGCGGCTGGAGGTCAGCTTCCTGCCCAAAGGCCTGCGTTGGCTGCCCTTCACCAAGGGCGACTACTGGGTGATCCAGATCGCCCCGGATTACAGCGTCTCGCTGGTCGGCAGCCCGGACCGCAAGTTCCTCTGGCTGCTCTCGCGCACCCCCACGCTCGACCGCACCACGCAGGAGCACTACCTGGCCCAGGCGCGGCTGCAGGGCTTTGACCTGACGGAGCTGATCCAGACCCCGCACACCGGCCACCCCACCGCCTGAGGCTGCCATGGATCTGAAGAGCGGATACCCGTTCTGGGCCGTGCGCAACGGCCTGATGCATGCGTTTCCACCGCTGGAGAAAGATCTCAACTGTGAGGTGCTGGTAGTCGGCGGCGGCATCAGCGGCGCGCTGATCGCCGACGAGCTGTGCGCGCACGGGCACGATGTGGCCCTGATCGAACAACGCGACATCGGCTGGGGCAGCACGGCGGCCAGCACCGCGCTGCTGCAGTACGAGATCGACACCCATCTCATCGATCTTGCCCAACGCTATGGCGAGGACGCCGCCGTGCAGGCCTACCAGGCCTGTGCCGAGGCGATCCCGGCCATCTGCGCGGTGGCCGCGCCGTTCCGCGACGTGGATTGCCACCGCATGGCCAGCCTGTATTACGCGAGCAAGCGCGGGCATCAGGCCGTACTGGTTGAAGAATGCGCGCTGCGTGCCAGGCACGGCTTCGATGTGCGCTGGCTGGACAGCGAGGCGGTCGCAGACGAGTACGGTATCCGCGCACCGGGCGCGATCCTCAGTGCGCTCGCCGCACGCATCGACCCCTACCGGCTCACCTACCGGCTGCTGATGCGGCTGCACACGCGCGGCTGCGGCGTCTATGACCGCACCGTGCTGGATACGCTCACCCCGACCCCGCGCGGCGTCACCGCGACCACCCTGGGCGGCGCGCGCATCCGTGCCCGCCACGTGGTGCTGGCCACCGGCTATGCCGGGCAGCGCTGGTTGAAGCCCTCGGTGGCCCGCAACCGCAGCAGCTATGCCTTCATCACCGATCCGATCCACCCGGACCTGCTCGGCCCGCTGCGCGAGACGATGGCCTGGGAATCGGCACGCCCCTATCTCTACCTGCGCAGTACCGGCGACCACCGGCTGCTGATCGGTGGTGAGGACGATGCCATCGATCTCCCGGCGCGGCGCGACCGGCGGGTGGAGAGCAAGACCGGCAAGCTGCTCAAGAAGACCGCCAAACTGTTCCCGCACCTGCCGCTGCAGCCGGCCTTCTCCTGGGGCGGCACCTTCGCCGAGACCCACGATGGCCTGCCGTTCTTTGGCCCGCACCCGCAATGGGGGCCACGGGTACTGTTCGCGATGGCCTACGGCGGCAACGGGATCACCTACTCGATGATCGGCGCCGGACTGCTGCGGGCGCAGATCGAACGCCGCCGGCATCCGCTGTCCACGCTGTTCGGATTTGACCGGTTGGGCTGAGTTCCCCTTGCAACGCACGCCATGACAGGCATCATTCAAACTACGGCTGCTAGCGTCAGCGCTGTCGGCCGTCCCGCCTGTCTGCTCCGGAGCCTCTCATGATCCGCCTGCTTCCCCTGCTGCTGTGCCTGTCCCTGCCCGGTGTGGCGCTGGCCCAGTCTGCCGCAGGCGCCACCGGCCCGCAGTCCTCGACCGGGCTGGACCTGAGCATCCCGGACGCCCCCCTGCAGTACCTGAGCGATCAGTCGCTGCGCGGCGATCCGCCGGGCACGTTCTACGGTGACCGCACCGGCCGGCGTTCCACCGACCGGGCCGCCAACGGCATCGCCCACGTGACCGATGACAAGCTGCGGGTCAACGGCAGCTTCACCACCGGCATCGGCTATTCGGAGAATTACGGCAACAGCCATTACAACGCGGCCGAGCTCAATCTGAGCAAGAACTACACCACGGACGAGGGCAACACCCGCAACGTCAACGTCAACATCCGGGTGAGCGAGGGCAAGGGCCCCGGCTTCTTCGGCCCGTACGGCTACGACGGTTTCGATGGCTACGGCGGCTACGGCGGCTACGGCGGCTACGGCCGCGGCCCGGGCTATTGGGATTACCCGGCGCGCTGGTAAGCGCTGCCGCCCCCAGGCACATGCGCGGACGGCCGGGGAAACCCGGCCGTTCGTACATCCAGCGCGCGGTGGCGCGGCCGGATCAGTCCCACCAGCCATCGCGCTTGCTGGCCAGCACGCGGCCGTCGTGACCGCTCATGCGTACTTCCACGCGCTGGTTGCGGGCATTGCGCGCATCCAGGGTCCAGGTGGCGCCATCGCGCTCGAGCGAGTCGATCTGCGTCAACCCGGCCTTGCCGGCCAGCGCCAGGATCTGCCCGGCGTCCAGCACGGCGCGGCCATCGCGCGGATCGAAGATCTCGCCCTTGGTGTCATCGATGATCACTTCATCGACCGTGCCATCCTTGCGGGTCACGTCTGCTTCCCACACGCCATCGTCGTGCTCCAGCTCATGCACCTGGGTGTAGCCGGCCGCGCTCAGCTTGGCCTGGACCTGGGCAGCCGACAGGTTGGCGGCGAAGGCCGGGGTGGCGAACAGCGCAGCGGCCAGGGCGGTAGCGGCAATCATCGTCTTCATGGGAATCCTTGAGGGGGGCACCGGTCCATTCCGGCACCGCCAGTCTGGGCACCGCGCCTAACCGGACCATGAGGGCGACTGTTAGATACTGTTTAGACAGCCCGGGTATACCGGTGCCCTGCCCTTCGCCTGCGTGCCCGCATGTCTGCCCTGTCCCTGATCCTGCCCCTGCTGCTGACCCTCGCCCCGCAGGACCCGATGCGGGTCCTCGACGGTGGCAGCCATCAGCAGGACAGCGTTCGCCAGGCGGTGCGGCAGGGCCGGTTCGTGCCGCTGGAGCAGGTCGTCACCGACGCGCTGCGTCGCTACCCCGGCAAGCTGATCGAGGTGGAACTGGATGACGGAAAGTACGAGATCGAGATCCTTGGCCCGGAGGGCGTGGTGATGGAGTTGGATTACGATGCCGCCACCGGCCGCCTGCTGAAGATGGAAAAAGACTGATGCGCGTGCTGCTCGCCGAAGATGACGCCCTGCTCGCCAGCCGGCTGCAGACGCTGCTGGAAGAGGCCGGCTATGTGGTCATCCACAGTGCGGAGGGCCGGGATGCCGAGTACCAGGGGCAGATCGAGGACATCGCCGCGGCCGTGGTCGATCTGGGCCTGCCGGGCCTGGACGGGCTGAGCGTGATCGAACGCTGGCGCCAGGCCGGGCGCGACTTTCCGGTGCTGGTGCTGACCGCCCGCGCCCGCTGGCACGACAAACTGGCCGGCTTCGATGCCGGTGCCGACGACTACCTGACCAAACCCTTCCAGCCCGAAGAACTGCTGCTGCGCCTGCGCGCCCTGATCCGCCGCAGTGCCGGTCACGCGCATCCGCGCCTGCAGTGCGGCCCGCTGGTGCTGGACGTCAACGCCGGCCGCTTCGAGCTGGACGGCGCGCCCCTGGCACTCAGCGCGCAGGAGCACCGCATCCTCAGCTACTTCATGCATCACCCGGACACGGTGTTGAGCCGTTCCCGGCTGGGCGAGAACGTCTACGAAGACGGCTTCGATCCAGATTCCAACACGCTCGATGTACTGATCGGCCGCATCCGCCGCAAGCTCGGCAGCGAGCTGATCCACACGCATCGCGGCCAGGGCTTCCGCCTCTCGGCGACGCCATGACCACCGGCTCGCTGCGCACCCGCCTGCTGGTCGCCGGTGGCCTGGGCCTGGTGCTGGTCTCGGCACTGGCCACGTGGTGGCTGGGCGCGATGTTCGAGCGTTCGGCGCGCACCGCGATGGATGAGCGCCTGGGCAACGATCTGATCGCGGTACTGGCACTGGCCGAGAGCGATGCCAACGGCCAGCTGCAGTGGCGCGACACCTTGGCCGACGAGCGCTACCGCCGTGTGTTCTCCGGCGACTACTGGCAGGTGCTGGACCCGCAGGGCCGCCCGCTGGGGCAATCGCGCTCGCTCTGGGACGGCTCGCTGGCCGCGCCGAGCGCACTGCAACCGGGGCCTGCGCAGGCCTTCGATGCTCGCGGCCCGCTGCAGCAATCCCTGCGTGTGCTGGCCCAGCAGGTCACCCTGCCCCGCGCCGCCGCGCCGGTGATCGTGATGGTCGCCACCGACCGCAGCCCGCTGGATGCCCAGGTCGCCAGCTTCCGGCAGCGCACCGCGCTTGCCTTGGCCGTGCTGATCGCGCTGTGGTTCGGCGTGCTGGTCACCCAGGTGCATTACGGCCTGCGGCCGCTGGCCGAACTGGGCCGCATTGCCGGGCAGGTCCGCAACGGCGAGAACGTACGCTTTCCGCAGCAGGGCCTGGTGAAGGAAGTCGCGCCACTGGCCGGCCAGCTCAACGCGCTGCTCGATCATCACCAGCGCATGGTGGTGCGCGCACGCCGCAGCGCCGAAGACCTCGCGCATGCGCTGAAGACGCCGCTGACCGTGCTCACCACCGAGGCCGAGGGCGACGGCAGCGACTGGCGGCAGACCCTGCGCAGCGAGACCGCGCGCATGCAGGCCAGCATCGATCGTTACCTCGCTGCAGGCCTGGGCGCGGACAGCCAGCAGCGCACGCCGGTGGCACCGGTGGTGAGCGCACTGTGCGGGCTGATGCAGCGCGTGCATGCCGCGCGCGGGCTGCGTTTTGCGTGCGACAGCGACACCGCGGGTGTGTTCGCTGGTGCGCGCGAGGATCTGGAAGAGATGCTGGGCAACCTGCTCGACAATGCGGGCAAGTGGGCCGCGCAGGCAGTGCGCGTGGACGTGGCACGGGAGGGTACGCAGCTGCGCATCACCGTGGCCGATGATGGTCCGGGACTCCCGCCAGAGCAGCTGGAGCGTGTGCTGGAACGCGGCGTGCGGCTGGATGAGCGTGCTTCGGGGAGCGGGCTGGGATTGTCGATCGTGGCGGACATCGCCGAGAGTTACGGCGGGACGCTGGTGCTGGCCAATGGCGCGCCGGGGTTGCGGGCGACGTTGACGTTGCCGGCCGGCTGACCAGCCACCGGGTAGAGCCGACCGTTGGTCGGCTGCTTTTCGCGAGCACCCGAACGCGCCCAGGTTTGCGCCAGCCGACCAACGGTCGGCTCTACCGGGAGAAATCGCGCACCGCTGGTAGAGCCGACCGTTGGTCGGCTGCTTTTCGCGAGCACCCGAACGCGCCCAGGTGCGCGTCAGCCGACCAACGGTCGGCTCTACCGGGGGACCGGTGGTTCAACGGGTCTGGTGCATCCACCAGCAATCAATGGCATCCAGCACGATGTGGATCATCAGCCCGATCCCGAACAGGCGCGTCTTCTTCGGTACACACAGCCCCGCATACACCGCGATCGCCGGTGCAGTGTGCAGCGGATGGAAACCGATGCTGCAGCGGTTAGGGGCGTAGATCGGGTCGGCCAGCAGATGGTCCAGATCGATGATCCAGCCCAGCAGCATCAGCATCCAGGCGGACATGAAACGCTTGCGCCAGAACATCCACGCCAGCACCGCCGGCACGGCTGCATGCAGGAACAGATGAAAGATCGCGCGGGCGCTCATGGGGTTTCCAGGTGCCTTGAGGGGGCCGCCAGGCAGTGCCCGACGCTACGGACGGCCGGGTGAGGCCCGAAGGCCATCACCCGTCGCCACCGGTTTACGCCAGGGGCTCGTCGGACAGGTAGGTGTAGCCGGTCAGACCCGCTTCCAATGCCTCGGACAGCTCCTGCGCGCGCTCCGGCGACAGCTTCGCCGCCGCCACGCGTTCGGCATAGCTGGCACGCAGGTCGGCCAGGCTGTAGCCCACGTAATCCAGCATCACATCGGTGGTGTCGCCGCGGCGCTGCTGGGTGATCGCGTAGCCATCGGCATCGGCCAGCACTTCCACCGCATCGGTATCACCGAACAGGTTGTGGATATCGCCCAGGATTTCCTGGTACGCGCCCACCATGAAGAACGCGATGCGGTAGCTCTCGCCCGGGTTCAGCGCGTGCAGCGGCAGCGAGCTGTCCAGGCTCTCGTTCTCGACGTAGGTCTTGACCATGCCATCGGAATCGCAGGTCATGTCGGCGATGATGCCGCGGCGCTGCGGTTGTTCGTTCAGGCGCTCGATCGGCACGATCGGGAACACCTGGTCGATCGCCCACGCATCGGGAATCGATTCGAACACGCTGAAGTTGACGAAATACTTGTCCACCAGGCGTTCGTTCAACTCGTCCAGCGCCGGGCGATGGCTCTTCTCGTCGTAGCTCAGGCGCGCACGCACCGCATGGGCGATGGCGTAGAACAGGTCGTCGATGCGCGCACGCTGCGGCAGATCGATCTGGCCCAGCGCATAGCTGGACAGGCCTTCGGCATGGAAGTGCTGCGCTTCCTGGAACAGCTCCACCGCCGGGCGCTCGTCCAGCTCGGCATGGATCTCACGCAGGTGGCGGATCGCCGCCGGCTCGTCGTCGTGCTGGTCCGGCACGCGGCCTTCCTGCGCCTCTTCCACTTCAGACACGTTGGCAATCAGCACCGCGTGGTGCGCGGTCATCGCGCGGCCGCACTCGGTGACGATCCGCGGCGGGGTCAGGCCGTGTTCTTCGCAGGCATTGGCCAGCGGCTGCACGATGTTGCTGGCGTAGGAGTTCAGCCCGTAGTTGATCGAGCAGAAGCTGCGCGAGCGGGTGCCTTCGTAATCCACGCCCAGGCCACCGCCGACGTCCACGTGGGTGATCTTCGCGCCCAGGCGCGACAGTTCCACGAAGTAGCGGGTGGCTTCGCGCATGCCGTTGGCGATGTCGCGCACGTTGGAGATCTGCGAGCCCATGTGGAAATGCAGCAGGCTCAGGCAGTCGGCGTATTCGGTATCGCGCAGCGACTTCCACAGGTCCAGCAGCTGGCGCGGCGAAAGACCGAACTTGGCCTTGTCGCCACCGCTGTTCTGCCACTTGCCCGCGCCCAGCGAGGCCAGGCGCATGCGCACGCCCAGGCCCGGCTTGACGTCCAGCGCCTTGGATTCCTCCAGCACCAGCTTCAGCTCGGACGGCTTCTCGATCACGATGAAGGTCTGCAGGCCCAGCTTGCGGCCGATCAGGGCCAGGCGGATGTACTCGCGGTCCTTGTAGCCATTGCAGACGATCAGCCCGCCCGGGCGCGACAGCGCCAGCACGGCCATCAGCTCGGGCTTGCTGCCCGCTTCCAGGCCGAAGCCCTCGCCATGGTGGCTGGCCAGGGTGCCGGCCACGCCACGGTGCTGGTTGACCTTGATCGGGTACACGGCGGTGTAGCCGCCCGGGTAGTCCCAGTCGGCCTGGGCCTGCGCGAACGCGGCCTGCAGCTTGCCCAGGCGCTGGCCCAGGATGTCCGGGAAGCGCACCAGCAGCGGCAGCTTGGCGCCGGCCTCGCGGGCGGCGTCCACGATCTTGGGCAAGGACACCACCGGGCCGTCCTGGCCAGTCGGTCTCACCACCATGTGTCCTGCCTGATCCACGTCGAAGTAGCCATCCGCCCAATGCGGAATCGAGTAGGTCTTGCGGGCTTGGTCGAGGGACCAATCGGTCATTTCAGTGGGCCTGGTTGGTAAAAAAGGGGGTGCATGATAACGCCTATGTGGCGACAGCTCCGTTATCATGCGCGCCCGCGCCCGTGCTCAGGCTTGAAACCTGAACGGGCAACCCGTCCGGACGTGGCTTGCGCCACGCGGCACCGCCGCCAGCCCGGCTCCAACACCCTTCCGAACAGGACTGCTATTCCATGACTGACAACAACAACTGGTACATCGAGCATTTCGAGCGCACCGGCTCGGCCATCGGCTACCGCCTGACCGGCAAGCTGGATGAAGTGCAGTCGCCGTTCCAGAAGATCGAGATCTTCGCGACCACCGATTGGGGCAACCTGATGACCATCGATGGCGCCATCATGTTGACCAGCAAGGACAACTTCTTCTATCACGAGATGATCAGCCACCCGGTGCTGTTCACCCATGCCGCGCCCAAGCGCGTGGTGATCATCGGCGGCGGCGACTGCGGCACCCTGCGCGAAGTGCTCAAGCACGAAGGCGTGGAGAGCGTGACCCAGTGCGACATCGATGAGCAGGTCACCGTGATGGCCCGCAAGCACTTCCCGGAGCTGTGCGATTCCAACGACGACCCGCGCGCCGAGCTGATGTTCGACGACGGCGTGGCCTACATGGCCAACTGCCCGGCGGGCAGCGTGGACGTGGTGATCGTGGATTCCACCGATCCGGTCGGCCCGGGCGAAGGCCTGTTCAACAAGGCGTTCTACGAGAGCTGCTTCAAGGCCCTGAAGGACGACGGCATCCTGGTGCAGCAGTCCGAATCGCCGCTGATGCAGCTGGACCTGATCAACGAAATGCGCACCGAGATGGGCAAGGCCGGCTTCGGTTCGTTCAAGACCCTGCCGTTCCCGCAGCCGTGCTACCCGACCGGCTGGTGGAGCGTGACCCTGGCCCGCAAGGGCGAGAGCAGCTTCGACTTCCGCCAGGCCGATTCGGCTGGCAAGTCGTTCGACACGCTGTACTACACCGCCGCGCTGCACACCGGCGTGCTGGTCACCCCGCCGTTCGTGGCGGCAGCCCTGAAGGGCTGATGCGTCAAGCGTCGGTGTCGATCGTTGCCGCGCTTCGCGCGGCCAGCCGACCAACGGTCGGCTCTACCGGTCGGCTCTACCGGTCGCCTTCGGCCCGGGTGTTGATCGGCCGGCCCCGGCAATGAAGGGGTAGGCACCGACCGTTGGTCGGTGCGCCCTGAAACCGCGATGCATGCGGACAAACAAAAAACCCGCGCTGGCGACAGCGCGGGTTTTTTGCGTTTCCGGTAGTGCCGGCCGCTGGCCGGCAACCCCCTGAACCCCAAGGCCTCAGATCGCCCAGATCCCAGCAATCACCGCCACCACCAGGCCCCACTTGATCACTTGGTAGGCCACCACGCTGCGCTCGCGCAGCGCCTTGGCCTTCAGCCGCACCTTGTACACGCCGCCAAACGCCTTGTTGACCCCACCGGTGGGGTCGCCCGGCAGGTTCGGCGAGGCACCACCGGCCAGCAGCGTGGACGCCACCGCGCGGTTGAACAGGCCCGGCAGGCCGAAGCGCAGCGGGCGGGCGATGTCGCAGAACAGGATCACGCGGTCGTCCGGCGTCTCGTTGTGCGCGTGGTGGATGTAGGTCTCATCGAACATCATCCACTCGCCATCACGCCAGCTCTTCTTGATGCCATCCACCACGATGTAGCAGCCATCGTCGTTCGGCGTGGCCAGGCCCAGGTGCAGACGCAGCGAGCCGGCGAAGGGATCGCGGTGCGGGCGCAGTTCGCTGCCCGAGGGCAGCTGGGCGAACATCGCCGCACGCACGTCCGGCAGTGATTCCAGCAGCGCGGTGGTCTTCGGGCACAGCGCCTTGGCCGAGGGGTGCGAGGGGCCGTACCACTTCAGATAGAAGCGCTTCCAGCCACGACGGAAGAACGAGTTGAAGCCGGCATCGTTGAACGTGCTGGACGCGGCGATCTTGTCCGCGTCGCGCAGGGCCAGCGCTTCGTCGCGGATCATCTGCCAGTTCTGGCGCAGCGGCTCGAGCTGCGGGAATTCCTTGCCCGGATCCAGGAACGGCGTGGTCGGTACCTTCGAGAACGCGTACATGATCACGTTGATCGGGGCCATGAAGCTGGAGTGGTCCAGCAGCTGGCGCGACCAGCGCGCACGCACTTTGCCGCGGTAATGGATGTACAGCACGCAGGCGATGAACAGCCCTGCCAGCACGATCTTGATCATCAGTCTTCCTCCGGCATGGCCGGACCCGAAATGGTGGGGGCGATGCACGGCAGTGACCGGCATCGATAGGGCGGCAGGAGGCGGGGACGTGCCGGGGAGGGGCGGCCGCCGATGTCGCGAGCAACAGCATATGGTCGGCAGCGCCCGCGTCGCGGTCAAGCACGAGGTGGGCGGCGTTCAGCGCAGCGTGGCTGAACAGACCGCCTAGACTGTCCCGATGCACGGTCCGGCCGCCTTCGATCCCTACCCCGCCCTCAGCCAAGCCTACCAAGGGTTTTTCGACCCGGTAGCCGGTGCTGTGGCGGCACGTGCGGAGCGCATTGAAGGTCCCTTCGGCGCGCTGCAGCTGGATCGCCATGGCCCGGCCGATGCCCCGCTGAGCGTGGTGCTGGTGCATGGCGCCGGCGGTTACGGGCGGATGTTCGCGCCCTTGGCACAGCGGCTGGCGGTGGCAGGCCATGAAGTATTGGCCCCTGATCTGCCGGGCTATGGGCTCAGCCCGGCGCCCTGGTCACAGGTGGACTACGCGGCGTGGAAGCGCAGCCTTCTGGCACTTATCGAGGCCGAGCAATCCCAACGTGCACGGCCCTTCGTCCTGCTGGGTGCCAGCATTGGCGGCTATCTGGCGTATCTGGTGGCCGCCGAATCGCCGTGGGTGCGCGGGCTGGTGGCCACCACCCTGGCCGACCCGCGCGATCCGATCGTACAGGCCGCACTGGTGCGCCAGCCCTGGATGCGTCGGCTGCTGCCCACCCTGCGGCCCTTGAGCCGCCTCACCCGGGGCCTCCGCCTCCCCGTTCGCTGGTTTACCCACATGGACCGGATGTCGCGCGATCCCGCGCTGTCAGCGCTGGTCTGCCGCGACCCGCTAGGCGGCGGCAACCGGGTACCACTGGGCCTGCTCGCGTCCTTGTTCGACACCCCGCCGGCCGTGGAGCCTGAGCGGTTCACCCGGTGCCCGGTGCTGATGGTCCATCCCGCGTGCGACGCGTGGACGCCGGTGCAGATCAGCGACCGCTTCTTCGAGCGGCTGGCCGCGCCGCGCCAGCGGGTACTGCTGGAGGCGTGCGGTCACTTCCCGATCGAACAGCCCGGTCTGGACCAGCTGCGCGACGCACTCCTGCCGTTCCTTCAACGCATTGCTCAATCGCCCGCTACCCAAGCAACTGATTGAAAACGAAATTATTCCAAACGATACAAGATTGTCCGCTTCAGCGTGACGAACTGTTCCACGCTGCGCTACGACATTTCTCCGACATCATCTGGATTCGTGTACTGGCGAGTACTAAAATTAACGAAATCTTTAGTTCCCCACAGTAAGCAGCACCGGTACGCCTGACGCATTGCGCCGACCGCCGGGTCGCACAGACCCCTATGAACACAATTGTTGCCCCGTGTGTCGATGACACCGCCCCCGCCGAGCTGCTCAAGCGCGGCGAACGCCTCCTGGAACCTGACGTCTACCGCACCTGCCTCAATGGCCAGCCCGCGGTGGTCAAGGATTACACCCGGTATCGCGGCACCCCGCTGTCGCCGATCGCCCGCCTGCTGGTCCGCCGCGAGGCGCGCATCCTGCAGCGCCTGAGCGGCTGGAAGCACGCGCCGGCCCTGCTCGGCACCATCGGTGGCCTCGCGCTGGGCATGGAGTTCATTCCCGGCCAGACCCTCAGCGCGGCCCAGTCGGTCGGTATCGAGGTCTTCGAGCAGCTGCAGTACGCGCTCACCCGCCTGCATGCCGCCGGCATCACCCACAACGATCTGCATGGCACCAACGTGATGGTCAGCGGTGGCGTGCCGGTGCTGGTGGATTTCACCTCGGCCTGGCGCAGCCCGCGCTGGCTGCCGGTGCACCCGGTCTCGCGCCAGCTGCGCCGCAGCGACATGAAGAACCTGCTGAAGATGCGCCAGCGCCTGACCGGCGAGCGTCCCAGCCCCTCCGAGGCGGCCCAGGTGGCCGACCCGCGCTGGGTGGCCGGCGTGCGCGTGGCCTGGAAGCGCTTCTACCGCTGGTTCAAGGGCCACGCCTGACAGCGGGCGGCCTGGGAATGCCGGCGCGCGTTACAGCGCGTCGGCGTCCAGCTCACCGGTGCGGATGCGCACCACGCTGCCCAGGTCGTACACGAACACCTTGCCGTCGCCGATCTTGCCGGTGCCGGCGGCTTTGACGATGGCTTCCACCACCTCCTCGACCTGGTTGTCGACGACGGCCACTTCGATCTTCACCTTGGGCAGGAAATCGACCACGTACTCCGCCCCGCGGTAGAGCTCGGTGTGGCCTTTCTGCCGCCCGAAGCCCTTGACCTCGGTGACCGTGATCCCGGTGACGCCGCGCTCGGCCAGCGCTTCGCGCACGTCGTCGAGCTTGAACGGCTTGACCACCGCCATGACCATCTTCATCCGTCTGCACTCCTGTCTCTCAGGCTGCGAGGATAACGCCTGTCCGCCGGTGAACGCGATGCGCGCGGTCCGTGCCGCCGGCAGCGTGGCGGCTTATCCTTGGCGCATACCCCGCGGAGCCGCAGCATGATCGACCTCAACCACCTCGATGACCTCGCCCGCCGCCTGAGCGACATGGTCCCCCCGGGCCTGCGCCAGTCGCGCGAAGAACTGCAGGCCACCTTCAAGACCGCGCTGCAGGCTGGGCTGGGCAAGCTGGACCTGGTGACCCGCGAGGAATTCGACGTGCAGCGTGCCGTGCTGCTGCGCACGCGCGAGAAGCTGGAGGCGCTGGAGAAGGTGGTGGCCGAGCTGGAAGCGCGGGGTGTATCGGCTGCGCCGCGCGAATAAGTCAGGCTCGGACGGCGCGTTGCTTACGCGTCCTGCAGCACGAACCGCTCGATCGCCAACGCCACGCCATCGTCGGCGTTGGTCGCGGTCTCGAAGCGCGCAGTCTGCTTGACCGCCGCAATCGCGTTGCCCATGGCGACGCTGGTGCCGGCGAACTGCAGCATGGTCAGGTCGTTCTCCTGGTCGCCCACCGCCATCACGTTGGCCCGGTCCACGCCGAGGTGCGCGGCCAGCTTTTCCAGGCTCGGTCCCTTCCCGGCCCGGTGGTCGAACACCTCCAGGAAGAACGGCGCGCTCTTGAGCACCGCGAAGCGGTCAGTCAGTTCCGAGGGCAGTCGCTGGATGGCGGCATCCAGCACGGCCGGCTCATCGATCATCATCAGTTTGATGAACTGCATGGCCGGGTCCATGTCCGCCACCCGGCGATACGACAGTGGCACGTTCGACAGGTGCGAATCGGCCACCGTGTAGATACTGATGTCCTGGTTGGGCGTGTACATGCGCCGCCCATCAAGCGCCTGGAAGTGGATACCGAGCTCGCGTGAGATCCGCTCGCAGAACACGAAGTCCTCGAAACTCAGCGGAAACTCGATGACGCGCTGGCCGCTGCCGATGTTCTGCACCACGGCGCCATTGCAGGCGATGCAGTACTCCTGCTCGCCCTCGATCCCCAACTGCTGCAGGAACGGTGCCATCCCCGACACCGGGCGGCCACTGGCCAGTACCACCTGGACGCCCTGCGCGCGGGCGCGGGCGATGGCCTGCATGACCCGGGGCGTAAGCGTGTGCGCGGGATCGAGCAGGGTCCCGTCCATATCGATGGCGACCAGTTCGATGGGGCCGGAGCGGTGGTGCATATCCATGGTGTTCGACGGCGTGGTGCGTGGGGGCATCCAGTCTAGCGGGAGTGCCTGGACACTGCGCCAACGTTTGCCTACCCCACGGCGGGGCAAGCGCTGATGGATTGCGGTCTCCGTGCCCTGCCATTGTTCCTGGCATGCCGCAGACCCCGGAAACAACCGCATGAGCCTCGCGCTGGTGCACAGCCGTGCCCGCGCCGGCGTCAAAGCGCCGGCCGTGCGGATCGAGGTATTCCTGTCCGGCGGGTTGCCGCATACCCAGATCGTCGGTCTGCCGGCCGCGGCCGTGCGGGAATCACGCGACCGCGTGCGCGCCGCGCTGATCTGCGCTCGCTTCGAGTTTCCGCAGCGGCGGATCACCATCAACCTGGCCCCGGCCGATCTGCCCAAGGAGGGCGGGCGATTCGATCTGGCCATCGCGTTGGGCATCCTCGCCGCCAGCGGTCAGATCAATGCGCAGTCGCTGGACAGGTTCGAGTTCCTGGGCGAGCTGGCCCTCACCGGTGAACTGCGCGGGGTCGACGGCGTTCTGCCTGCTGCGATCGCTGCCGCCCGGGACGGCCGCAGCCTGATCGTCGCCGCCGCGAACAGCGAAGAAGCCGCGCTGGCCCAGCATGCCGACGTACGCATCGCCCGCACCCTGCTGGAGGTCTGCAGCGCCCTTGAGAGCGGTACGCTGCCACCCGCCGTGGCCGCTGACCCCCTGCCGGTCAGCATCCCCGACCTGCGCGATGTGCGCGGCCAGCTGCAGGCGCGGCGGGCGCTGGAAGTGGCCGCCGCCGGCGGACATCACCTGTTGCTGCTCGGCACGCCGGGCTGCGGCAAGACGCTGCTGGCGTCGCGTCTGCCCGGCATCCTGCCCGCGGCCAGCGAGCTCGAGGCTCTGGAAGCGGCGACCATTGCGTCATGCAGCGGCCAAGGCATTGATGCGGGGCGCTGGCGGCAGCGGCCCTATAGAGCGCCGCACCATACCGCCAGCGCGGTGGCGCTGATCGGCGGCGGCTCGCATCCCAGGCCAGGCGAGATCTCGCTGGCACACAATGGGGTGCTGTTTCTGGACGAACTCCCCGAGTGGAGCCGGCATGCACTGGAAGTCATGCGCGAGCCGATCGAATCGGGTGTTGCCGTGGTCAGCCGCGCGGCACGCACCGAGCGCTTTCCTGCCCGGTTCCAGCTCGTTGCGGCCATGAATCCGTGCCCGTGTACCTATGACATGAAGCTGCCGCTTGCTACACCTGACGTGACACAGTGTCGTGACGTTAAGGGCCTGTCCAAGAGAGTTTCAGATCACTTGATTGTGAACTTGGTCTAGGAACATGCTCTGGTTGTATACGCAACTGGCGGCGAGAGGGCAGCCCAGGCTTGACCGAGCCACGCCATCAGGCCGCGTACCAGTAGGCTCACGCGATAGACACCGAACAGCTAAAGCGGCAAGGTGGGACGGCCGATGGCAGAGATCGCACTCAACGCTTTCTTGGAGGAGGCCCCTCTAAGCGGGTAGACCCATTGGACAGGACATTTCGAGTTCCAATACGCGGCTGAACCCATGTCCTGACGCGTCGATGGTCGTAACTACTTCCAACAGAAGGCTTCTCATAGCGGGGACTACTAGCGATGCGCATCCTGGTTCTGTCGGACTTGCACTTCGAGGTATGGCGAGATGCGCCGAAGCGAGCGCATGAGCTCTTGAGTGAAGTGCAGACCAACTTGGATATCAGCAAGCCAGACCTCGTGGTACTTGCTGGGGACATCGACACGGGAGACCGCGCAGTGGCCTGGGCCGATCAAGCCTTTCCCAATCTACCGGTCGTGTATGTACAAGGGAACCACGAAGCGTATGGGCAGAAGTTCGACATGCTCAAAGCGAAGCTTGCCGATGCTTGCGCTGCCACCGGTCATGTACATTTCCTCGACAAAGGCCAGCTGGTCGTAGGAAATGTGCGCTTCCTTGGTGCGACCTTGTGGACCGATTTTCAGCTGGTGGGCCCGGAGAGTGTCCAAGAGGCCATGCAGTCGGCCGCTGCCGGAATGAACGACTATCGCAAGATCAGGCTTGCCAGAGCGGGGTTCCGAAAGATCAAGCCTCTAGACGTCGCCCAGTGGCACTGGGAAGAACGGATCTGGCTTGAGGAGCGTCTGGAAGAGGCCTTCGCTGGCACGACCGTCGTCGTCACGCACATGGCACCCTCTCTGCGATCCATCCCGGAAAAGTACAAAGGGCACGTTCTGTCGGCAGCCTTCGCCTCGCATTTGGATGCGCTGGTCTCCAAGGCTAACCTGTGGGTGCACGGCCATGTCCATGATTCCACGGACTATCTAGTGGGCAAGTCCAGAGTGGTCTGCAACCCTCTGGGCTATCCCCGACGTGACGCCGACGGACACTGGCTCCGCGAGAACGCCCTGTTCGATCCGAACCTGATAGTTGAAGTTGGCGGCTCCAACGCCGCTGAGCGGATCCTGCAAGACTCCGCTACCCTGCGCGAGGCGCTGGCGTCCGAGTGGCTGAGTGCGTCCCAGGTCGGCGTAAAGTTGGGTGTACAGCCCTGCGATGGCAATCACGCCGCTAGCCAGCTACGCCGTGAGGGCAAGCTGCTAGGGGTGTATATAACGCAGCCAGTGCCTAGCTACCGCTATCCGACTTGGCAGTTCCAGCCCGATGGACGACCCGTAGACCACTTGGCAAAGATACTGGAACTGATGCGCGAGTTCGGTCCATTTCAGCGTGAACTGAGTGATCTTCGTCGTACCACTGGTTGGGGTGAGGTCGAGTGGTTCCTGTCACCGCACGCGCTGCTCGATGGCGCGACCCCGGCGGGGCTGCTGATTGCTGATCCGCTCCGGGTCCTGCGCGCGGCTCACTTAGAGTTTCAGGAATATCAAGGGGAACGCTAACTATCCGGATCACAGAGGGGCCGGCGTCCTAAGCGCAAGCCACTTCGACCGTGCTCAAGGGGATTCTCTTCAGCCGAGGTGATTTGGTGCCGGCGGCTCGCTCCGCGAGCTCGAAAGCAAGGACAGTCTCTGCTCGATGCGTCTCTGCGAGATCCGCATACCGGCGTCTTCAGCAGGATACGGCGACGCGAACAGCGGGGCCTCGACCCACAGGGCGTGTTGGCCAGGATGGACATACGGCTCATGGTCGTCTAGCAGGAGAGCCTGGCCCAGTTGTGGCGATACTAGTAGCAGATTCTTTGTAGAGCCTGTCCAGTCGATGTAGCGGACCTCTGCGAACCACCGCGGCACGTGCCCTTCGCTTGCCAAGAGCGATGCGATTTTCAGCGCGGTGGGTTTCGGTACCGTCGTGAAGAGGACAACTTCCTTGAAGGCATCGCGAGCAAATTGAAGGAAACTAAGCAACTCGGGCCGAGGGATCTGGCTGACCGCGTTGGATATCAGTGTCCCCTCCAGATCGAGGGCAAGGATAGTCGGGCGCATACGTTGGGTGCCTCCAGGATCGAGTAGGTTGCCAGGCGAGTGCTCTAGCTCGGAGCTTCCCTCACTTACTGCCGAGGACAGGTGGTGCAAGCCAGTACTGGTCGCCGATCGGCAATAGACATTCGAGAGCGACATCAACCATTAGCGGCCGCCGCCACGAGGGATCTGGCATGAAGCAGTACTCAGCATCCCCAAGCGAACCTGACGCTTGCTTGAGAGAAAGCCAATGCGTCCGCCGTCGAATCTCGCGGCCCAATACGGCCAGTGTCGCGGCCTCGTCACCGCCAGTGCTCAGGAACTCACTGGCCGCGCCACGAACGGACGACCAGAGTACGTACCGCTTGCGCCCCAAGCTCAACTCATTCCAGTCGTCCTCCTCAAACCTTAGAAGGCCTTCAGCGTTTCGAACGCCAATTCTGTGTCTGCGGAGTAGTGCTCCGAGGTAGGCACCAGCTTCACGGTCAGATAGCTGACGCCAGAGCCACTCTTGGTCATCTGAATCAAGCAGGGGGCGCCAAGCACTCAGTGCTTGGGTGAGCAAGGCGCCTAGATTGCCTGATAGCTCGGTGCCGTCCTTGTAGCTCCAACTAATGGGATCGTAAAGGGAGCGCCTTATTGCGCCATTCGATGACTCGCCCTCGGCAAGGACGCCAGCTGCCTTAAGGAACAACAGCAAGTGCTGCGCAATCGCTGGATCAGCCGCCACGGGAGCAGAGACTGAGATCGAGCGCTCAAGAGCGCACCACGCACATGCGTAGAACGGGCCAAGTGACACGAGCAGCGCGTCGAGGGCTGGCCACGAGGGGATGAGGGTCTGTTGGTCACGCCCATAGATCACTCGATCCCCGGCAGTTCAACCAAAGCTGATGCTAGCAAGCGACTGAAGTGCCGTCTACACAATTTTCATGTAGCCCCGGACTCCGCCATAGATTTCGTTCCGCTCCTACAGGCGGGTCCGATGGCTACGAAAACGATCTACCAAAGTGTGTACCTGCGGTTGGTCGGCCAACTCCGTGAGCGACGTGAGTCACTGGGCATTAGTCAAACCAAGCTGGCCTCACATCTGGGATGGCCCCAGCAAAGGATTTCAGCCGTCGAGTCTGGAGCCAGACGCTTGGACGTGCTGGAATTTTGCCTCGTTGCATCAGCACTAGGGTTCTCCTCTACTGAAATATCGGATCACGTCCTGAAGATGGTGCAGAGCCTACGCATGAGCCAGATCAAAGAGAGGCAGTAGTGCCAAGTCACCAAGCGGTGCCAGGTTGCGATTGAAATGCTCTCAGTGTCGCCTCTCAGCACGCATCCAGGCCACGGCATTTGCGTGGTAAAGGCAAAGGTAGAAATCCATCCGGCCCCGCCGATCAATACCGGACGGATCAGATCGGTGGCAGTTTCGCCGGCAGGTCATTGCCGCGTCCTTGCCTCAGTGCCTACCGGGCCATGATGTTGGTCTGGTCTGGATCAACTCTTCCGCGCGAGATGAACCTCTCCGTCGCCATGCAATCGGCGGTCCGGCTGGCTGAAAAATAGAAGAGAAGTCCTGGTACACGCATCAGTGGGCCGCGAGCTAGTACCCCAGCCACTGAGCAAGTACGGCGCCCACCGATCCGAACCAACCCGGCGGAAACTTCCAGGCGATGAGCGCCGTTCCGATGCACGGAGGTATCCACGCAAGCACATGGAACGTTGCTACAGCCCTCCTGGCGAAAGTGAGCCTGTCGAGAAAAGTCGTCTCCAACTGTTTGATAGTCCCGGCAACCTCGCCAACTTCGTTGGCGCGCATCCGAAGACTTTGCAGTACACCGTCGAAGGCACTGGCGGTCGAGTCGAGCTGGTAACCAACGGCTCTGGCCACGCCCCCAACCACTAGGCTCACTAGCAGGGCACCCAGGCACACAACTACGTCGCTTGAGATTGAATCACTGGAGAGAACCGCCGCCAAGGCAACCAACGAAAGTGGAATGCCAAGGAACTTCGTTGCGTTGTCGACCACCGAGGTACTCACGCGCCCAACAAACGTCAGCTCTGCATCAAGGATCTCCCTCTTCAGGCCCTCAAAGGACAACCTATCTACAAGGCACTCAACGTCGTAGCTGAAGCGGGCTAAAACTCGATCCCACTTCTGGACTAGCCAAGCGAAGCGCGAAGAAGCAGCCACCTCTTCTGCTCCGATCGTCGCAATGGCTAAGCGAAACACCGCGCGATACTCCTCGTTGCGCACCCTTCCAGATTCACCTTTCCCAAGAAGATCTGTCAGCACCTTGAGATTAGGTGCGTTGTAGGAAAGCATTCTGGGCTCGATCCAGGTCACGATCTCTACCGTAGTAGGTGCGACCCCAGCAGACGCTGGCTTTACAAAGACCAAGTGGGACGCCCGTCCAGCCTCGGCCACGAGGCTGCCTGCCAAGCTTAGGTTGCCCAAAAGACGGATGAGGCGACAAAGTGAGTGGATCTTCTGGATCTCACTAGGAGAATGCAAAAAATGATCCGGATCGTCGTTCGTTGAATCGTCCGACAAGCTTTGCGCCGTGAAGAGGTAATCAAGGCTGGCGACGTAGAAGTTGTCAGGGACTACACCGCGATGAAGAGACTCACAGCGCCTAATGAAGTCCTCGACGGATAGATAGAACGCCCCGAAGTCATTGCTTCCCAGAGCCCAAGAAAAATCAACATGACCGTTGACCCAATGGGGGTCGTCCTCAAAGCGCCCGAACCTAGCGTCCAGCTGCTCGCATGAGGCGAGCGCGCCGCGGAGGCGATCACTACCATCGCCCTCGTAAGAGAAGCGGTTGTCGATAACTTCGGGGCGCTCTGCAGCCCGATACAGCTCAATGACGGAGGGGAATCCGTTCACATCTGACCACGCGCTCGCAGCGTTTGCTCAATGCTTTCGATCGCTCCTGGGGGAAGCGAGGTCAAGGTAAGCGTTTTTCTATCCACGTTGTAGAGAAGCTCAGAATTGGCGATGCCTACAGCGGAAGTCTCGAACCAAAGTCCCCAGTTCGACTTCTTGGCGTTGATGCGAACGTGCGCCTTCAGGGCAGTTCTGCTAAGAACGAACTCGTCCTGAATGCCATGAGCCTCGCTGTTGAGAAAGCTCTTGAGGTCATCGAACTCGGCGTGAAGCTGCGGAGCAACCTTTGACTTCGCGGCCTGAACCACTTCGTCAAGGCGAACGACGCCATTTTCTTCAGGCAAAGATTGCATGTAGTCAACGACGCCCTGCTTGATCTCGGTCTGCGCTGACGCGATGGCGGACTTGGACCGTACAAACTCACGAAGGCTCCGAAGGAGCCCGGTTGTCATCTGCGAAGAGGACGTACCTTTCTGACAACCAAGCGCGTCGATGAAATAGTCCGCAACTTCTTCGCGCCCTTTCCTGTTCACAAAGCATAGGTAGCTCTTTTCAATCGAGCCATCCATCGCTGCTCCAGAACCGGTGTCTTCAGACGCGTTCTCAACCGCTTCCGTTTCGGGCGCCTGTGGAGAGACATCAGCAGCAGCTTCACTCGACAAGGCAAGTGCAGTCGAATCTTCCGCTTCCGCCTTCGCTGCAGCTGCCGCTGCTTCTGCAGCAAGGTGTTCCTGATAGCGAACCAGATTTATCCGAGCTGCCTGATGCAGCTTCGACATATCAATTTCTTTGATCGCTGTCGGACGCATGTCGCGCGTAAGCGTAATTGCGCCCTTCTGCTTGATCATTGCAACGAGCAGATACTCTGTTCCTCGGCTCTCGAAATGGCCAAAAAAGATATGGCCCCCAGTTGCGCCCGGCTTCACCTTGGCTTGGTCCCGAAGTTCGACCATCGTCACCTTGGACAAGCCCATCAACGTTGTGCTGTCGGATGGATCAATCAGGCCTGAGACCGCGCCTGGAAAATCACCTTGGCGACTGGCCCGCTGGAACTGACCCCAAAGCACGGAATTGCCATCCTTGCCGACAAGATCGGCAAGCTGCTCGGCAAGCTTTAGGACCATATCATCAGCTGGATTAAGCACCTTTCTGGCCCACCTAATCGATGCTGAGCTGACGTGCGCCTTCTTATCAAGGCTGTGGATAACAGCCCCCTTCAAAACGTCCATGTTGCCCCCTGTTTTGGCAATTACCTTTCTTTAACCTTACAGGAAGGAGCCCACCGATAGGCAATGTAGCCCCCCCCCTTTCTCATAGGGTGAGAACCCAAATGGAAGGAGCTCCGGTTGACCTATTTCATGAAAGACGGGGGTGTGCAGCTTTACCTATCAGATGGTTACGGCGCCGCAATCCCTTGGCTATCCAGGTAATCCAGCACCTCAGCTAGATCACTGAGGCGACCACTACAGATGACCCTGACCGCAGGCTCCCCCCTGAACAGCGCAGCCGCGTTGGGCCGCCGAATCCACTCGTTGGCCTGCTGCGGGTTGGGGAAGAGCGTATGAAGAGCTCGGTAAATACTGATGACATAGCTCACCCGTTCCAGAACCTCGGCCCAGCGGCCATCTACGATTCCAGCCCTATGTAAAGCGAAGGCATCATCCACAGACTGCCCCAGAAGTGCTGATTGCTCGAGCTTGGTCAGAGACCAAGCCTTTGCAACGTTCGTGAAGATCCGGAATGCTGGCTCTGCAAGGTTAGGGTCGGCCCCCACGAACTGCTGGCTCATCAGTTTGGGCTACCAATCGGGAGTCTTCATGCTACCGCCAGCCGAGGCGGTCTGCCCGGGCCTGCCGGCCATCGATGTACCGACCTGCAACTAGTCTAATGAACCAACCAGTCCCAGTCAGACGGGTATGGTGGCGATGAGAAGCCCCGACTGACCAAAGGCGGCACCCTAACGTGCTATCGGCCAGAAGAGGACGTGGAACTTTCTCCCTTTACCAAACTGCATTGTGAAGAGCTGCGTGCCCTCGGTGGGCGACTCGGGACCTCTGCACTGCGTCCCCCTGCCGGCCCTTGAAAGCCGGATATGCACCCCAAGCTTGGACTTGGGGTCGCATGCTAAAACCGGTTTGAGCTTGTTTCGGTCGCGATAGTTGCGACAGACAAGCGGCAGGCCATTCCATATGGGGCGCCAAGTCTGAACACGTTCAGGTCAACTGGGTCGATACGCTAAAGGGACAATGCATGGCACGGGAACACGTGGGACATAAGGATATCGTCAACTTCGCCGAGGACCGCGTGAACCTTCCGCGCGATACTGCAAACGAGTTCCGCGCTCAAGCGCGCAGGTTGCGCGAGAGATTGGAAACCTATCTTGCCGAACACCCCGATTTCACCTTGAAGAGGATGTTACTGTCCGGCAGCCTCGCCAAGGGCACCGCGTTACGCTCACTCAACGACATCGATGTCGCCTGTTACATCAGCGGCGCTGATGCGCCGCAAGATGTCACCAAGCTGCTGGACTACCTAGCCGAGCGGCTGCGCAAAGCGTTTCCAAACTTCAAGCCGGAGCAGGTGAAGCCGCAAACCTACTCGGTTACGGTTTCCTTCGCGGGATCGGGGCTGGATGTCGATGTTGTGCCGATCCTCTACGACGGCGATCCGGATTGGTATGGCAACCTAGTCAGCCAGGAAGACGGGTCTTTCCTGCGTACCAGCATTCCTAGGCACTTGGAATTCGCGAAGAAGCGCAAGGTCGCCCAGCAGACGCATTTCGTCCAGGTGGTGCGACTCGCCAAGTTCTGGGCGAAGCGCCAGAAGGCGGAGAACTCCGGTTTCCGATTCAAGTCCTTCATGATCGAGATGGTGATGGCGAAGCTATGCGACGACGGCCTGGACTTCTCAGACTATCCCGAAGCAATGCAAAATTTTTTCACCTATCTGGCGCGCAGCGATCTCCGCGAACAGATCGCCTTCAACGACTACTACCCGCTTTCGAGCATCGGTACTTTTGCCGAGCCGGTGAAGATTATCGATCCGGTCAATCAAGCCAATAACGTATCGATGCTTTACACCCGGCAGCAAGCCGACGCGATCGTGGACGCTGCGCTGGATGCCGGTGATGCGATCGATGCCGCACTTGCTGCACCCAACAAGCAGGAGACCGTTCGCTACTGGCAGAAGGTCTTCGGCCCCTCATTCCAGGCCTGAGGATCCCATGAACAGCTACACCGCCTCGCAAACCAACACCTTCACCGTCACCCACGCCCGACACATGGCGGCCAAGGTCGCGGCCGACTTGAAGCGCATGCAGCGCTTGTATGGCCAGCCCAGCGACGCCGACATCACAACCTACGAGACCGAGGTCGTTGAGCTTTTAAAGGCGGGCTATCTCGGCACGGTGACCTACGGCTACAAGCGCGACGGCCAATGGATCGAACCCACGCTGCGGTACTCGGCCAAGGATCTGGATGGCGCCGATGGGTATGGCGACGATCCTGGAAAGGTTCGGCCCGGTAAAAATGTTGAGGATGCGACGTTTTATAGCTACCTGACCTACTCAACGACTTGGTCCAACCTCAGTTCGACGCAGCAGGACACATTCAAAAAGTCCCTGCCGTTCCAACGTGGTGGCGCACCCGAGCCCACCGTTAATGGGTTCTTTTCGCCTGATCTGACCTACACTGCCGGTGGCAAGGCGCTTGATCGTTCCAGCGTCAGGAGCAACTGATGAAGCCCACTCTCGACGAACTGTTCGATCAGCGCCAGACCTATCCTGACACCGATGCTCGGACGCGGCTAAATCGCCTGATCGGGCTAGACGAACAGAAGTCACGCCTGGCCAAGATCCTCGGCCTACTGGTCCATCCAGCAGGACTGGAAGCTTGGTCGAATAAGCATCACCCGGGTGCGACCGCTTTGCTCGACACCGTCCTGCGCCGTCCGCCGTTGGTCATCCTTGCAGGCGACGTGGGCTCTGGGAAGACCGAGTTGGCGGAAACGATCGGCGATTCCGTGGCGCGCCTGGAAAAGATTGATATCACCCTGTTTCCGCTCAGCCTAGCCACCCGCGGCAAGGGTCAAGTGGGTGAGATGACGCAGTTGCTGACGACAGCGATTGATCACACACTGGCTGAAGCCAAGAAGCTGCAACCCGCTCGCGGTGCCAAAAGCAATGGCGGCATTATCCTTTTCGTCGATGAAGCTGATGCGCTTGCGCAGTCGCGGGAGTCCTCGCAGATGCATCATGAGGATCGCGCCGGCGTCAACGCCTTCATCCGCGGTATCGATCGTCTGGCACAAGCGAAGGTACCGGCTGCCGTCATAATGTGCACTAACCGGCTGAGCGCACTGGATCCGGCTGTGCGACGTCGTGCGGCAGACATTCTCACCTTCACCCGCCCCGATGAGGCGCAGCGCCGCCATGTGCTTCACGAACGACTTGAGCCGCTTGGCCTGTCGAAGGCCCAGTTTGATGGCCTGGTCGCTGCTACTGGCGCACGCAACCGCCACGATGTCGGATTCACCTTCTCCGATCTCACCCAGCGCCTGATCCCATCGATCGTGCTCGATGCCTATCCCGAGCGCGCCATCGATGGCAAACGGGCGATCGAGATCGCGGAACAGATGACGCCGACGCCGGCGTTTCGCGATGAGGCCTAAGGCCATCCCATGACCCAGGCAAACACAGCACGGCGAGAGGGCGACGATTTCCAAGCGAGGCAATTCTGGTTGCGAGCCAGTCGTTTGCTCGATAGCGAGAGCCCGATCGTGCGCGTCGGGTTTGAGTCCGGCCCTCGAAGCTACGACGATATCTGGGTCGAGTATGACCGCGGTCGCGGTCCCCGAACCCTAAGTGGGAAGGTGCTACTGCGCGAGCACATCCAGTGCAAGTGGCACCTGACGCCTGGAAGCTACGGCTACCGGCAGCTCGTCGATCCGGATTTCATCAATGCCGAAAAGAAGTCGTTATTGCAACGCGCACACAGCGCCCATCTCACGCATGGCGCCTCCGGAGATCCAGTTCAGTTCACACTGCTAACGAACTGGCAGCCGGACCGGAACGATCCGCTGCGGGCCATCATGGGCACCCGATCCGGCGCCATTCGCGTGGAGCGGTTGTTCGACACAAAGACCGATAACAGCAAGACGGGGGCCGTCCGCAAGGAATGGCGGGAGCATCTATCGCTTGACGACGAGGCCTTGCGACAGTTCGCGGGGATGCTGGCGTTCCGCGCGGCTAATGATTCCCTAGATGACTATCGTGACCAGTTGGACACATTGTTCGGTCTCGTGGGCCTGCGACGCATTGCGACTCACGAAAGTGCATTTCCCTATGACGACGTCGTCTACAAGTGGCTGGGCCAAGGTCGATTGGAGTTCGACAGGGCCAGCTTTCGGCGCGTGTGCGAAGACGAGGGCTTGTTTACCCATGGAGGGGCACCTCGCCCTGTCCTCTACGGCGTCAAATCCTTCAACCATCCGGTTGATCGCCTCGAAGATCGATGCACCCGCGTCCTGGACTTTGTGCCTGACTTCGATGAGAGATACATTCGCGACGAAGCAGAGTGGTCGAACACGCTCTATCCCTCGCTCAAACGGTTCCTGCTCCAAGCCGCCCAAGAGAGCGACAGGCCGCGCTTGGTGCTGGATGCGCACGCAACCTTGGCGTTTGCGGCCGGCTCCGTACTCAATACCAAAATTGGCCGTGTCATCGAGCTCGAGCAACGCTCCCCGGCGCGTCAAGTATGGGCGGCGGATGACGCCAATTGGGATCCAGCCTGGCCGAAATTCGAACTGACTGAGATCGTAATCGATGCCACGCGACCAGAAATCGCCGTTGCCGTCTCCGCGACGCATGACATCGCCGCTGATGCGAAGTCCTACATCGAGGACTCGCTTCCCATCGTCGGTCGACTGTTGGTGTTCAGGCCCTCAGGAGGCTCGGGGCCGACTTCCGTGGTCAATGGGCGACACGCCTTCCAGCTGGCGGTTTCACTAGCTTCGCAGGTCAAAGCCAACGGAAGCGCCGCATCCGGGGAGACCACGCACCTGTTTGTCGCCGCGCCTAACGCGCTCACCTTCTACCTTGGACAACATCAACTGCTAATGGGGCGGGTGTGTTTCTACGAGTTCGACTTCGATGGAGCTCAGGGTCGCTCCTACAAGTCCTCCCTGACCCTGCCGGTGGCTTGAATCGTTGGCTATACCGATAGTGACGCGCAGCGGAATTCGTTAATCGTGCGTTGATGGGGTCTACTTACTTCCAGTCGCGACGTGTTCGCTTCTGGTCTCACGACGCCGGGGGCCAGGAGCGGACGCTCAACACCGGTATTAAGCTAGGAAGTGGCATCGGCTCGAATCAATTCTGGGGTTGCGGCTAGTTCACGTAAGTCGACCAGGCTGATCCCACAAGCCGCATAGCGAGCACGTGGATCATCCGTGCTGCCATCCGGCATGCGTTTGGTAAGTCCGCGACTGCGCAGCTCGACGTTGTCTGCCGAGGTTACCCATGCCAGGAGAGTTCTCCGTTGAACTATGGTGGCCACCAATGCCGAAAGCGGCGCAGTGACTTCAAGGAAGTAGTCGGAATCTACACCCTCCCAGTGCTGGCAATCTTCCTTTTTCGGCTAAGGTAACAGCTCTCAGCCACGAAGGTCTCTCGGTAGAGCGTCAAACCTGCAGCACGTGCGTCGAAATGACACTACCAGGAACCACATGCTCTCGGAGCCGTCCCTGGTAAGGACCCGGTCCCGCCCACCATGCAATTTTCTTGGCAGCGGATGGCGATGCCAGCGAGATGCCGAGACGACCGACGGCGTTAGCGTAGCCATCCGAATGCCGTTGTTGGCATGCACTCTTGTAGCTGTATCGAGATCACGATTCTCAAGAAGCGTCGCGACCGTCTTTCAGTGTCGGTAAAATTAACATGCCTCTTTCTGCGTGTAGGTCAGAGCTTTTTTCTGCCGATTCGACCGAGGAACTTTCATCGCAATCTAACGTTCGACATGAGCAGCGGCGCAAATTCCCCTCTCTATGCAGTCGGCCCGATCGAGCGGTGAGCTTCGCCTGCGCGAGACTCCCGCTAGCGATTGCTCGACGTACTATCAGGCAAATTCTTCCGACAATTAAGTATAAGCTCGACGGCGCGATTTACAGCCAAAAGGTAGTCCTGGGCTGCTTCTGCCGTTGGCTTCACCCTGACGTGCGCTACCTGGTTCCGTAGCTCACGTAGTTCTCTAACCAAGTTCATTGTCTGGGCTGGAAGCACTCCAGAGGACATGACAGCGTTGTATACCTTCCCTGTGTTTTCCAGTGGATTAACGACCGCGCCTACTTGGATGCCAAGCCGGAACAACTCACCGTCGAGCTTAGCCCACCCCTCTAGGATCGCCCCGGCCGGATCTCCGCGTGCCTCACGTAGTTTGGCTATGACCTGCCCACTGTCGGCTTTGGTTTTGACAGCGAATACTGACGCCTCATCCACTCCTTGAATCTTCGTCTCTTCGGCGTTCGCGAGCGCCTGCTTGGCTGCCAGTTCGAACTCTGCCTCGACCGGGCCCGCTTTCAGCTTCCGCAACGTGGGAATGATCTCAAGGAGTTTACGGCGAAACATCAATCCGAGGACTAGCACGACGATTGGCCAAGCAAGGGCCTCGGCGATTCTCGCAACGAACGTAAGCCAATCCATGGAATTCTCCCGAGTGCCTCAAAGTGTGATGCGGGACCAAACTACTGATTGGGAAAACGCAAGGGCCTGGCTACACGCCGTACCCACAGACCACAGGATGACCGCGCGTACTCCCGAAGATCCAATGCGTGAACAAGCTTGCCAAGTGCCCAGCCGACACTGTAAGGCAGATCAAGCGTAGGAAGGCCAAGTAGCATGTAGGCCGCCACCCAAGATAGATTGGGCAGAGCGGAACTCAAGCCCAGTCAATCCAAAATAGCCAGCTGCAATGCAAGAGGCAGCTATAGAAGAGCGAACTCGCCCTTAGTATCTCCTGTGCAACTGACCGATGCCCAGACGCAAAGACCGGCGATCAACGAGTGGAGAAGCACAAGATCAAGCAGGTCTTGCTCGTGCCCCCCCCCTAACTCCGGAATTAAGACGAACCACGTAGCGGGTTCCGCTTGAATGAATTGTCAGGCCGCTGCCGCAGCGTCCATCTCCTCTTGCTCTGCAAGCTCCTCATCTGGAGTCGGAGCAGGAGCTGCATCTCGGTTAGCGAGGAGGTTGGTGACGTCACTCCATTCCTCCATGCGGAACACATGGACTCGTTTGACAAAGCGACAGAACTGAGGGGCATTTGCTGTGATGGCATGCTGCAATTGCATGATTGCATTGATCGGATTTTGCTCCGCTTCGGTGTGGTACAGCGAGCCCTGGGGATGCGCTGTAAATCCGCAACCAGCGAGGGCTTGGGGAATCTCCTGCTGATAAATACGAGTCCGATCAGCAGGTGTAAGTCCCGCTGCCTTCATTGCGGTAGTGTCGAGATCAAAAGCGATTGCGTACTGAGCCATACGAAACTCCTGTGTACATATGTGTAGAGCAGCCTAACGTCAAAGTTCAGTCGCCGCCGCAGGCGGTCGGCTGGAAGGTAGCTCTAGCATTATTTACTTGGAACCTCAACCATTTCCACAGGGTTTCCACCGTGATCCTTAAAGAACTGCAGGGCCTCCTCCTTGGTTTCAAAATTGACATCCTTCAAAGACGTTCCATCTGGCGTTTTTTCCAGCGGCTTACCTGTGAATGGATTGGTAATGATAAAGCTCATCCTTTAACTCCTTGATATGTGGTTAAAAATACCTAGCACTACAACTAAGCCGCTCTGGTAGAGACTCGACTTAATTGATTTGTTAGGCGGGATTGGCCAACCAACTATCGCTTTGGTCATTGCCGCCGAGTGTGCCGCACAACCAAGCCCGATGATGCCACAGTCCGCAAGACTGGGACTTGCCCAGAAAGCCCTGCCGCGCGGTGCCACCGAGGCCAAGTGAAACAGGTGCGATTAAGCAATGACGCATAGGGCGGAGCGGTGCTGGCCGATGGCGAAAGCAGGGGTGACCGCTGTCCGGAGCCAACCACCAAACGGCCATTGGTCTACCCGAAGGCAGTGCCGTGGTCAAGTTTCCGTAGACACCCGGACAGGGCGTTTCAGGCTACGGCCCGTTTGTAGCCAGCGGGCGAACGATAGCCCAGCGTGGAATGGAGCCGGTGGTTGTTGCCCGCTTTCGGCCAGAAGCGGACGCTCGCCAGCGCCTGAGCCAAGAAGAGCCTCGGGGCGGTGTCGGCTTGGACTGCCGTATGCCCGATCAATCTTCTGACCGGTCTCCACCAAAGCTTGCCGTGGCCAGGGATTCCCCCGGCCACGGCCATAGCTAAGCTAAAGGCCGTTGCTCACGAGCCTTGCGCAACATTGACGACGAAAGGCACTGTTCGGATTTCACCATTGGCCATGAACTGAATCCAGAGCGCATAGGTGCCCGCATGAGGAGGCTTCGCGTGGAGCATCATCTGTGCGCTGACCGGGCCAGCCGGATCATGCGCCGAGCCGTGTGAACCGTGCGCGGCTTTGGCAGCATCCGCCGGCATGGCATGCGCGTGGACATATGCAAGGTCATCGGTGCCTACGAACACCGCATGTGCCGGCACGCCAAGGTAGAGGCCCAGGTCCTGCGCGGGTTTTCCATTCTTCAGAACAGTCAGGTTCAACATGCTCTCTTTACCGGCCTGCAGACCCGACTGGTCCAACTGGACCGTATACGGCCCATCGGTTCCCTCCTTGGCAGCCGGGACGGGCTGGGCTGCTTCCATACCGGCTGGTGCGTCTACGGAAACGTCGAACCGAACTACTTGTTGCCCCAGCCCGGTGGGCACAGCGTCCGCGAAGACATGGTATACGCCAGGCTTGGGGAACTTCATCGCGACCCGGAAGCGACCGTCTAACCCTACCTTGCCTGGGTGTTCGTGCAAGAAGCTGGAGAAGTTGCTGTCGGTGGCCAGAACATGCAGCTCCTGGGCAAGTTCCTCGTCAAAGTAAGCGATGCGCTTGCCGGTGGTCTTGTCGGCGAACGTGATCAGCAACTCGCGGGAAAGTGGGCCGGTTTTTTCGATGGAAAGTTCTGCGGTGACCTTCTCGGTCGCTCCCGAAAGTGCAAAAGCACCTTTCAGCGAGGCATTGGACGCCGACGACGGCATAGCCGCGGTACCGATGGCGGCTACGCCGAAAGTAAGAAAGTGTTTGATGAACATGGGACGTTCTCCGTTGGAAGGAAGTTACTGGCTTGCCTGCAGCTGGTGTGGATATCCAGCCTCTGCCAGCACCGCGAGGAATGCCGCTTCGCCCAGCGCCGTTTCTACGCGCACCTGGCGCGCAGGCGTGTCGGTTTCGATCTTCGCCAGCGGATCGACGCTCAGCAGGGCGTCTCTCACCGGCTTGGCGCAAGAACCGCACGTCATGTTTGGAATATGGAACTGAAGCATGTTGATTTCCTGATTGATTGGTGCACCAACCACGCTGGGCGTTGACACTGTGGCAATGTCAATCAGCAATCTTGAATATCTTTCTGTTCCTCGGCTTCCGTTCATATTGTGGAGGCCAAAGGAGCCGGACAACGCGCACACGCAGATTCCATGACCGCAAGAGCGGCATGGATTACCTCAAAGCGATGTCCCGTGCCGCTTTACTTCGTGCTTACGATGGCTTCTCGCACGCGCAATGAGGCAGGCGTATCAATGCTGAAGCTGGGCGTCTCGCGCGCCACCGTGGGCGGGCCGACGCGCTGGAAGGAATTGGCAGGTTCGGCCAGATCCTCGATGATGGGACAGTCGGCGATTGTTGCCATGGCAGTTACTTGCGAGTTCGCGAAGCGTCTGCGCCATCGCCTGCAATTTGGCGATCTTCGCCTCGAGTTCGGCGACATGGGAAAGGGCCACCTTTTTCACATCAGCGCTGGCCCGCTCCCGATCATGCCAAAGTAGCAGTAGCTCGGAGATCTGCTCGACGGTGAAACCCAGATCGCGCGAGCCCGATCTTGCCGGATCATTTGGCCGAAACTCCTGAGAATTCGGCCGCTTTTCCGATATTCACAGCATTCACCTTTGGATCTTCTCGATCAATATAGAAGCGCAATGTCAAAGAGCAACCGATGCCATATCGGGGGTGAAAAAGACATCTGCATGGAGGTCTTCCGGGCTTAGACGTCCTTCCCGGCAGACGCGCATGGCTGATTCAACCATCAAGGGCGGACCGGCCACGTAGGCCTTCCATCCTTCCAGTACAGGATGATCTGCGGCCACGGCGTCGGTTACCAAGCCGGTGCGCCACAAGCTCTGCGGGGGATCGTCTGATAGGACCGGAGTGAAGGTCAGGTTGGGATGGATTTGCGCCAGCCGCTGGAAATGCGCAACTAAGTAGAGGTCCGCATTACTGCGCGCGCCGAAATAGACATGGATGGGCTGTCGCATGCCCTCGGCGATGGCCGCCTCCACAATCGCCTGGATCGGGGCCAATCCCGAGCCGCCTGCGATACAGAGGATGGGGCCGGAGTGCCGCGTACGCAGGTAGGATGACCCCAATGGGCCCTCCACCACTACTGGATCCCCCAGCTTCAATGCTGTGTGGATCCACTCGGTCACGGTCCCGCCCGGCACGCGACGGATGTGGAAATCGAGCTCTTTGCTGCCCGCACGACTTGCCATCGAATAGTCCCGGGGCGGGGCGCTGGGAAATGTCAGCCGAGCGTACTGGCCCGCGTCAAAGGCCAGCAGCTCGGCCCCACTGGCGGCAAGCTGGATACGTTTTATGTCGTGGGTGAGAGTTTCGATGGCCTGCACTCGGTACTGCAGGCGTCGTATCGCAGGTGAAGTGAAGGCATGGATGTCGCCGCCGCAGGCGGCGACCATATCGGTCTCCGGCATAGCGCGACAAGCCAGGAACATGCCCTGCGTCTTCTGCTCTTCGGTAAGTGCGAAGCGACTATGTTCCAGATGCAGCACTTTCCCGCTGATCAAACGCGACAGGCAGGAGCCGCAGCGGCCAGAGCGGCAGCCATGCGGATAGGCGACGTCTGCCGCCAGTGCAGCCTCCAAGATGGTCGTGCCTTCAGGTACAACGATAGTGCGTCCTTCAGGGCGGATCTCGACGTGTTTGTTCATGGTCGTTTACGCAGCGCCGGACAGGCCGAGCGCCGCGGTCAACAGCGGCTTCTGGGCGAGGAAAGTGCCGTAGAAGATCGAATTGCCCACCAGCGTGATTGGCGCGACACGTACACCCGTGCGTGCCTTGGCTTCCTCCATGATCTCGCGAATGGACAGATCGCGTTCTTCGAACATGATCCCCTCACGATCAAGCCAGGCCTTCAGCGTGTGGCAGTCGGGGCAGATGGGCGTCGTGTAGAGAATGACGGGCGGATGGGATGTGATAGCCATGGCGGCCTCCTTCAGGCGGGTCTGGCGTCGGGGCGAGAATGGCGTGTGTAAGGCATCAGTAGCCGTTCACCGGCCACGGCACGTTGATGGCAACATTCTCGGTAACAGCAGCATTGATCTCGACGCTCATCGACGCGGGGACACGCTTGAGCCGCAGTGCGCTGCCCAGAACGAAGATGCTGGAGAGCGCCAGCGTCTTGATCCCTGCGCCGCCGGGAAACTCGGTCAGTCTGGTGCTTTTCTGGATAGCGGCGGAAGCCATCGAGCTACCCCTTGAAGAGTTTAAGTTGAGAAGAACTTCGCGGTTCCGACGCTGAGGAGGTCAAGGCGCCGGAACGAACCCGATGATTCGCCCCTCGGAGTCACCGCTGGCGCCAGCGCAGTCGACGTCTGCCCGCGTACAGGTCACCCAGCCGCCACCTAGCGCTTTGTAGATGCTGACGATGGCCAGCCGTTGATTGGTGCGGGCCACGACCAAGGCACGTCGGCTGGCAAAGTCTGCCCGCTCTGCATCGAGAACATCCAGATAGATGCCCTCCCCATGCGAGAACTGCGCTCGTGCAAGGTCTGCGGCCTGCTGGGTGGTAGACGCTTCCTGGTAGCGAAGCTGTAGGGCGGTGCCTGCCGTGCTGAAGGCACCGAACGCGTTGTCAGTCTCTTCCAGTGCACGCAGCACGGTCTGGTCGTACCGGATCAATGCCTCGCGGGCGCGAGCCTCACTCGCCGCGATTCTGGCGCGAACCCGCCCGGTATCCAGGAAAGACCAGCGAAACAGTGGGGCCAGAACGCTGGACAACGCCGAGCTGCCGCCCGTGGAGCCCAGACTGCCGGCCACAAAGCCAATAGATCCCTGGACTTCAATCTGAGGATACAGCCCCGCGGTCTCGATCCCGATGTGAGCAGTGGCCGCGGCCAGGCTCAGCTCTGCTGCCTCGATGTCCGGGCGCCGTGCCAACAGTGCGGCGGGATCCCCGACTGTGATGCTCCGCACCTCCAATGTCTGACGTGCGATTGACGATGCCGGCGTGACGAATGTCTGCGGTGTCTCACCCAACAGGATTGCGAGCGCGTTGAAGGCCACATTGCGGCGGTGCTCCAACTCGGGCGCCACCACTTCAACGGCGCGCAGTGCCGCTTCTGCGCGCAGGCGGTCCAACGCGTTCGCGGAGCCGGCTTCCACTAGGTCCTCGACCAAGTGCAGGCTCTCCCGCTGACTCTGCGTGATGTCGGCCATTACGCTGAGCTCAGCGTCCAACCCGTTCAGTTCAAACCAGGTGGCGGCCACGGCGGCCGCCACGCTCGCCTGCACACCTCTAAGCAGTGCTTCGCGGGAACCGGCTTCGGCCTGGGCCGCTTCAGCCGAGCGACGGACACGGCCAAACAGGTCAATCTCCCATGATGCATCAATTGCGCCCCGATAGGTTTCGCTCCGACGAGACTGGCCCAGCGGGGTTTCCACTTCACTACGTCGGCGATTTTCATGGCCCACCTCCGCGCTGCCCTGCGGCAGGAAACCCTGGCGGCTCTCACGCAGCATGGCCCTCGACTCATCCAGGCGCGCAGCGGCGAGCCCGATATCGTGGTTTGCGGCCCATGCGCGTTGAATCAGCGAGGTCAGCGCCGGGTCGTCGAAGGACCGCCACCACTCAGTGTCCACCGTGCCAGGTACCAGCCCGACAGACCTCGCGCCGAAGTCGGCTGGGAACGCCGCAGATGGCAACGGCGGCGGTGAGGGCGGGGAGAAGTCCGGGCCGACCGACGCGCAGGCGGACAGCATCACGCATGCGGCAAGAGGAAGCATGAACATCCTGCGGCGACGATCGTTCACGACGCACTCTCCTGTGCAGGATGGATGGCGCCGCGCTTGCGCCTCTCGAAGCGGGACGAAATGCGGCGGATCACTACATAGAACACCGGCGTCAGGAACAGGCCGAACACGGTTACCCCTAACATGCCGGCAAAGACCGCGACGCCCATCGCCTGGCGCATCTCGGCGCCCGCACCGGTCGCCAGTACCAGCGGCACGACACCGGCGATGAAGGCCAGCGACGTCATCACAATGGGACGCAGCCGCAGTCGACACGCTTCCACCACCGCATCCACGGTGGTCCATCCCTCTGCCTCGAGTGTCCGGGCGAACTCGACGATCAGAATCGCGTTCTTGGCCGCCAGCCCCACCAGGACGATCAGGCCGATCTGCACGAACACGTTGTTATCGCCCCCCATCAGCCAGACCCCGCCGATCGCGCTGAGCAGACACATGGGCACGATCAGCAGCACCGACAACGGCAGCAACCAGCTGTTGTACTGCGCGGCGAGGATAAGGTAGGCGAGCAGCACACACAGCGGGAAGATGTACAGCGCCGCGTCGCCGGCCAGCTTCTGCTGGTAGGTCAGCTCGGTCCACTCAAAGCTCACGCCCTCGGGCAGCACCTCCTTGGCCAGGCGTTCCATCACCGCCACGACCTGCCCCGAGCTGATCCCGGGTGGCGCGCCGCCGGAGATGTCGGCGGAGGGATAACCGTTGTAGTGGATGACACGGTCCGGACCGGAGCTCGGGGTAACCGTCACGAATGACGACAGCGGCAGCATCTGCCCGGCGGCATTGCGGACCTGCAGCTGACCAATCGCCTCGGCCTGCATGCGATGTTCCGCGTCGCCCTGCGCAGTGACCTTGTAGGTGCGACCGAAGCGGTTGAAGTCGTTGATGTACAGCGAGCCCAGGTAGACCTGCAGTGACTCGAAGACATCCGCCAAGGGCACGCCCTGGCTCTTGGCCTTGGTCCGGTCGATCACCACGTCAAGCTGCGGCGCGTTGACATCCAGGCTGGTCATCAGCCCGGCGACCTGGCCGGATTCGGTGGCTTTCATCATCAGGATCTGGGTCTGCTGGACCAGGGTGTCCAGCCCCACCCCACCGCGATCCTCGACCTGCATCTTGAAGCCGCCCGTGGCGCCCAGCCCGGGGACGGGCGGCGGCGGGAACACACCAAGGAAGCCATCCTGGATGCCGGCGAACTTCGCCTGCAGACGCCCTGCGATCGCCGTCGCCGCGAGATCAGGCGACGTACGGTCCTTGAACGGATCGAGCATGACGAACATGACCGCTGCGTTGGGAACGTTGACGAAACCATTGATGGACAGCCCCGGGAAGGCGACCACGCTCTCGACGCCCGGCTCGGCAAGCGCGAGCTTCGACATCTGCTTGACGACGTCGTCGGTGCGATCCAACGAGGCCGAGTTAGGCAACTGGGCGATGCCCACCAGGTAATACTTGTCCTGCATCGGCACAAACCCCGGCGGCACCACCTTGAAGCCGAACAAGGTCAGCGCGAGCAAACCACCGTAAACAAACAGCGCCACCCCACTGACCCGCACGAGTTTGCGCACGCCATTGCCATAGGCATCCGGTGCACGCTCGAAGGGACGGCTGAGCCGCTCGAACACCCGCCCGGCACGGCCACGCAGACTGCGCGGATCGCGTGGGGGTGTGATCGTGCGCGGTCGCAGCAGCATCCCGGCCAGCGCCGGGCTGAGCGTGAGCGAGTTGACCGCGGACAGAATCGTGGAGATCGCGATCGTCAGGGCGAACTGCCGATAGAACTCGCCCTGCAGGCCGGTCAGGAACGCCGTGGGAATGAATACCGCAGCCAGCACCGAGGTGATCGCGATGATCGGTCCGGTCACCTCGCGCATGGCACGCCGCGCGGCCTCCAGCGGCTCCTCTCCGTCCTCGATATGCCGCTCGACGTTCTCCACCACCACGATCGCATCGTCGACGACGATGCCGATGGACAGCACCAGGCCGAACAGGGACAAGGTATTGAGAGAGAACCCCATCAGGTGCATGACGGCAAAGGTGCCGATCAGGGACACCGGGACGGCCAGCAACGGGATCAACGATGCGCGCCAGTTGCGCAGGAACAGCACCACCACGATGACGACCAGGATGATCGCTTCCAGCAGCGTGGTCGCGACCGATTCCAGCGAGGCCCTCACGAAGACCGTCGGGTCATACGCGATGCGCGACGACAGGCCTTCCGGGAAGCTCTTCTCGAGCCTGCCCATGGTATCGCGCACGGCAGCCGATACATCGAGTGCATTCGCGCCCGGGCTCTGGATGATCTGCAGGGCCACCGCCGGCTCACCATCGAGCAGGCTGCGCAGTGCATAGGCATCAGCGCCCATCTCGATCCGTGCCACGTCGCGCAAGCGGGTGACCTGGCCGTCATCGCCGGTACGGATGATGATGTCGCCGAACTGTTCTTCGTCGGTCAGGCGGCCCAGCGTGTTCACGGTCACTTGGAAGGCGGCGGTGGAATCAGGCGCCTGCCCGACCGAACCGGCGGCGACTTGAACATTCTGCTCGCGCACCGCGGCAATGACATCGCCTGCGGTCAAGCCACGGGCGGCGATGAGGCTGGGATCCAGCCAGAGCCGCATGCTGTACTCGCCCGCTCCCCAGACCAGTACATCGCTGATGCCGGGAATCCGGGACAGCTCGTCGCGCACCTGCAGATAGGCATAGTTAGAGATGTAGAGCGGGTCGTACCGCTTGTCCGGCGACAGCAGGTGGACCACCATCAGAATGTCGGGAGACGTCTTCTGGGTCACCACGCCCTGCCTCTGCACTTCCGCAGGCAGGCGCGGCAACGCACGCGACACCCGGTTCTGCACCTGGACCTGTGCCATGTCCGGATTGGTCCCATCGGCAAAGGTGACGGTAAGGATCATCCGGCCATCGGTCGCGGACTGCGAAGACATGTACATCATGCCTTCGACACCGGTGATGGCCTGCTCCAAGGGTGCTGCCACCGTCTCGGCGATCACCTTTGGGTTGGCGCCCGGATAGGACGCCGTGACCTGGACGGTAGGCGGCGTCACCGCCGGATACTCGCTCAGCGGCAACTGGAAGAACGCGACGATGCCGGCGATCACCATCAGCACCGACAGCACGATGGCGAAGATCGGCCGGTCAATGAAGAAGCGCGGGAAATTCACTGCGCCGCTCCTTTCTTCGCGGGCGCCTTCAGCGGTGTACCGTCAATGGCACTGACCTGCGGCGTCACCTTCATGCCAGGGCGCACCAGCCCCTTAACGACGATGCGATCGCCGCGTTGCAGTCCCTGCTCGATGACCCTCAGCCCATCCACCACCGGTCCCAGTTCCACCGGCCGGTACTCGGTCGTATCACCCTTTCCCACTACCAGCACATAGCGGTGACCCTGATCGGTGCTGATCGACTGGTCCGACACCAGCACCCGGTCTTTCGACGGGCCCGCGTCCAGTCTTACCTTGGCGAACAGGCCGGGGGTGAGCTGGCCATCGGGGTTGTCGATCACCGCGCGCACCCGCACCGTCCCCGTCCCACGATCGGCTGCGTTGGAGAGGAAATCGAGTCGCCCCTCGCGGCTGTAGTCCTTGTCGGTGACCAGCGCCACCGCGACCTTGGCGGCTGCGGGGCCTGCAGCGGCGTCCTGCGACCGGCCCGCGGCCAATGAGCGCAGATAGGTGCGCTCGTCCACGTCAAAATAGACGTGAAGCGGGTTGAGCGAAACAATCGTGGTAAGCGGGGTGACCCCGCTGGCAACATAGTTGCCTTCGGTGATCAGGACCTGCCCCACCCGGCCGCTGATTGGCGAGGTGACACGCGTAAAGCTGAGGTCCAGCTGCGCAGCGTCCAGGGCAGCCTTGGCCGCATCAACCTGGGCTTTGCCTGAATCCAGCGCGGCCGTGGCGGAGTCTAGTCGGTTGCGTGCCACGATCTTCTGGGCGAACAACTGTTCGGCGCGTGCATGATCGGCCTGGGCCAACGCGGAGGCCGCTTCTGCGTCGCGCAGCCGCGCGGCGGCGGCGTCACGTGCCGCCTGGAAGGGGCGCGGATCGATGTGGAAGAGCGCCTTTCCCTTCTCCACGAAGGTGCCCTCCGGAACCGTGACCTGCTGGATGTAGCCAGCAACCCGCGGCCGCAGCTCGACCTGCTTGACTGCAGTCAGCGAGCCGGTGAACTCGGCGAAGGGCGTAACGGGTCGAACGATAACCTCGGCTACAGGCACGCCGGGCGGCTGGGAAGAGCCAGCACCAGGCGCGGCCTCCTTACATCCAGCAAGAGCGAGTGCGGCGCCAATCGCCACTGTCATCAAGGTGGTGCGCGTGATTGTCATCGTTATGCCTTTCGCGACTACGGTCGGATTTCTGGTGTGCTGAACCGAAGCGGCTCCGGCGACAGTTGTCCGGCATGTCACGCTTGGAAGGTCAAGCAGTTCTTGTGTGGAGGGCCGTCTGCGCGGACGTGCCGGCCACGCCGGGCGCAGGGGCCTAGTGCCAGCTTCTTGGGGGCTAAGCGCTACCGCTGTTGGACAACGGTGCCGGGCTAGAGCCTTTGAGGCGAAGCTGCCTGAGCGCGTTCAATGTCACTAGCCTGGTCGCTCCGGTGTCGACCAGCACGGCCCCCCACTGGTCAGTGATGCCCATGCCCCTGGGAACCTGAACCAGCCCCTTTAGCCCCAGTGCGAGCGTCATGTTCTGGTGGATGTTCGCCATGGTCGCCCGCGACAACGAGGCCAAGTGGGGCACATCAATCACCCGGCTTTTGAGCAGAGCGGCATCTGCGGCTTCTAGGGCGACATCCGTGCCGCCACCCATCGCTATCCCTACATCAGCCGCCGCTAGCGCCTGCGTATCGTTGATTCCGCTCCCACCATTGCAACGCGGGACGATAGCTTCGTCTGGTTGACCAGTCGAAGCTTGTGCTGTGGAAGGAGCGTGGACTCGCACCCCAACCCAAGGCCGGCCGCAATGGCGTCCGCGGTGCGACGGTCGTCGCCGGTGAGCATGATCGAACGCACGCCCATCGCCTTCAGATCCGCAACAACATGACGTCTATCAGCACGCGGCTCATCGCGCACCGCCAGCAGACCCGGCACCACGACCTGCTGTTCATCGATCAAGGCGGCCGCGGTAATTCCACTGGCAGAGAAGCCACTCCGAATGGCGGGTGCCCGGCGCTAGGGAGCTCTTGCTAACAGGCTTGGGCGGTACTTTCGCATCGTGATAACTTCCGTCAATAAAACTGGGGTCTCGTAAGGGCTTTGGTCAACCGCTCATGCAGCCATTCGTTAGCTGAGTCACCTGGCTATTACTGACCCCTACATTCAGTTCTCATTCCCCTCTCAACAGGTGTCCGCAGTCGGTCGAAAGTGGAAGGTGGCCTTCCCCTCGTTGGCCAACTGCAAAGTTCATGGTCCTGGTCGAAGGCTGCGTTGGAGCTTCCAAACAATGCCGCGTATTCACCTTGTTTCAAAAGTACGCAGATCGGAGTACACATCGACGCTTCAGGACTGGGAATTTGATTTTTGTATTTTGGGCTGAAATTCCTCAGCTGGAGAGAGTGATGAACGCGCTTGGGTGGACTGTATTTGCTGCTAGATCCAACTGGCTGTTGGTCTTTGCTGGTCTACTTGCTGGCTGCGCGACCACCTCCGGAACCGAGCGTGCCGTTCACCTACAGGTAGTGCCCCTCTGCCCTGCAGCGGATACATGCGACAACCAAATGCTCACCGCGCAGAAGGCCGCTATCAGAGCACAACGCATGCCACATGGTGCAGACGCGAATCGCGGTTGGGCGACCTGCGCGGGGATGGCATACGAGGCGATCCTCCTTGGGGATGAGGATCGGCTGCACGCCAGGTCTCTTGCTACCCGTTGCACCGACCAACTCCTGCAAGCTGCACTGCGGGAGGGTGTGCATGGTTGGAGAGAAGGTCCGCGGCGTATCGGCGGCGTAGCGATGTGGGTGCAACTCCGTGATCTGTCGCCTGACCTACAGCCAGAGTTGGAGCTAGTTCGCGCGGCAGACGTGCCAATGAAAATCTATGGTGGCCAGCGCCATTCGAGCACTGGATTCGGTGTTCCGCTCGTGGCACATTCACCACGATGCGATAACCGTCCAGCCTGCTCATTACTGCCTTCGGAAGGTATCTTTCGCTCGGCGACCGCGTGGATTGAGCCAGGTGTGGACGGTGAGATGCCGAGGTTGGTCGTTGCCAATCCAGACCGCACCTCCGTCCCTCCTGCCTTGGGCGCGCTGTCTGTGGATCGATCTGCTCCCTACGCCCGCGGCGCGGGTACGACGGCCCTGCGTCGGCAAGGCGTTTGGGGGTTGCTCGGTGGGAAGACGGTCGGCAGCCGTGCAGGTGTCTATCTGCTTGAGGAATATGACCCGAATCGGCGCCCCGTCGTTATGATCCACGGTCTTGGAAGCAGCCCACTGATCTGGGCCAGGACGTCAAACGCAATTTGGGGCGACCCCTTACTGCGACAACACTTTCAGGTCTGGCATGTGGTGTATCAGACCAACGCGCCGCTACTGGTCACCCGGCGCCGCATGAAGCAGTACCTGGACACGGCGTTCAACGCGCTTGATCCAGAGGGGGACGATGCCGCGCGTCAAGGCATCGTGCTGATCGGACATAGCATGGGCGGGGTACTGGCCAAGCTACTTAGCGCAGACAGCGGAAGCGCGCTGTGGTCAGCCGCATTCAATGTCCCGCCAGATCAGCTGCAGGGCGCCTCGGCGGATGTTGACGTCATTCGGGAGACATTCCTGTTTTCGCACTACCCCGGCATCAATCAGGTGATTTTCATGGCGGCACCACATCATGGAAGCCCTGCAGCTGATGGTTGGCTCGGTCGATTGATGAATCGCTTGGTGGGGCGCCGGGTCCCCGAGATGAAGGCGCTCGCCCGGGTGGCGAAAGCGCAACCAATGGCTGTACGCGAAGAGCTCCGCGAGAGCTACCAGCAGTCCCGGTTGAACAGCATAGCGACGCTGAGGACGGCACAGCCTGTGCGTCGAGTGGGGGAGTCGCTGATGCCTCATCCCGGCGTTTCCTACCACACGATTGCCGGGTATCTCCATGGGGAGCACCCCCCTGGGGATGGCGTGGTACCACTGGACAGCGCGTTGCTGCCAAGTGCAGCGTCCACCCTGGTCGTCGACTCGGACCACTACGTCTATCAGAACAGCAAGGCGGTTGATGAAGTGGTGCGCATTCTGCGCCAGGCCGCGACAACGAGGCCATGATCTGCCCCGCTTGCTCTTTCACAGCACCAGCTTCCCAAGCCCGGCTGCGATCAGCAGCAGGCACTCGCCGATGATGCTGACGTACTCCAAGAACCCATTCTTCAGCTCAGCCCCCTCCGCAGCTGACGCGGACCAATACGGGTAGAAAGCCACGGCGGTAGCCAGCGTGAATCCTGCCAGTGCAATCGCGGCCTACTCGACGTAGTAACCCGACCCGGTATCCAGGAAAGACCAGCGAGACAGTGGGGCCAGAACACTGGACAACGCCGAACTGCCGCCCGTGAAGCCCAGACTGCCGGCTAAAAGGTAGATAGATCGCTGGACTTCAATCTGGGGGTACAGCCCCGCCGTCTGGGCGCCGTGCCAACAACCCGGCGGGATCCCCGACTTTGATGCTCCGCACCTCCAATGTCTGACGTGCGGTTGACGATGCCGGCAGCAAGAATGTTAGTCAGCGTAAGTAAGGAATCCGTATTCTGAACGACTGCAGCGACACCATTCACGGAGTCGCTGTAGTCGCGCGCTAGAGCGCCGGCTAGCTCAAGATGCTATGTACTTTCGAGAAATATCTGAGATCTTTGCCGTCCCCGCGAGTTTCATTGCTAAGCGAAGCTCGGTCTTGAGTGTCTCCAGAACCGACGTGACACCTGCAGCGCCACCGAGCGCTAGCCCATAGAGAACCGGGCGGCCAACGGCCACGGCGTCCGCGCCCATGGCCAAAGCCTTAAAAACGTGCACGCCACGACGGATTCCTCCATCAAGATATACCGGCACCTTGCCTTGGACAGCTTCTACCACGATCGGCAGGGACGTAATTGCTGCGGGAACGGTATCGAGCTGACGCCCGCCATGGTTGGATACTTGAATCGCAGCCGCCCCACGCGCAATTGCTTCTCTAGCATTGTCGGCAGACTGGATCCCCTTCACGACGACAGGAAGACCGGATTCACGCGCAATGAACTCCAAGTCTTCGAAAGTTAGATTGCGCTTGAATACAGTAAAAAGCTCAGCCAGGGTTGCGCCCTTTGGAGCGCCAGGGACGTTTGGAAATGGAAGATCGGACGGGAAAACAAAGCCATTTCGCCGATCAGCCTCACGATTGCCAGCCCATTCGAGGTCAACAGTGAAGACTATGGCGGTTGCGCCCATCGCCTTCGCTTGACGAATCAATTCGCGATTCACGCCCTGATCTTTGGTGTAGTAGAGCTGGAACCACTTGGGGCCTTTGCTTGCCTTACCGATGTCGGCTAACGACACATTCGCCAAGGTCTGCGCAGTGAACAATGCGCCCGCATCTGCGGCACCCTTGGCAGTGTCTTTTTCGGCGTTGACATGAGCTAGTCCATGAGCCGCCATTGGTGGAATGAAGATGGGGATGTCCACTTTGGAGCCCAACAGCGTCGTCGAGGTGTCCGGCTGATCAACCCCAGCAAGGTAGTGCGGGAGAATCTGAACATCATCGAAGGCTCTGACGTTCTCGCGGAGCGTCCACTCGTCTCCCGAACCACTGCTGATATAGCCGAATTGAGGCTTTGGAATGAGCTTGCGGGCATCCTCCTCAAGGTCATAGAGGTTGATGATGTCGAGCTTCCGCTCCGCAGTCCCGGCCTGGTAGCGCGCCGCATTGCTTGGTGTAGCGGCTGCGGCACCGGTCCCTGCGGCCAGCGCATTGGGTGAGTGGGACAGCAGACTGGCGGAGGCAGCCGCCGCAAGTGTGCCAACAAGTACTTCTCTGCGAGTTGTCATTTCCGGACTCCTGATAAAGTTGAGTGGATCCGCTGATTGGTGCTTCCCGTGTGTTGCCCTGTAGAGAGTTGACACCTCCTCTTCACTTCGCTGCGAGCATCAACGGAGAGAGATTCGATGTCTCTTCAATGTGATTCGCGCATCAATGGCAGCATTGGCAACGAGGTGAATCTTTCGCTACAGCACCAGCTTCCCAGGCCCGGCTCCGATCAGCAGCAGGCACCCGCCGATGATGCTGACGTGCTCCAAAAACCCATTCTTCAGCGCAGCCCTCTCTGCGAGGGGCGCGGACCAGTACGGGTAGAAAACCACGGCAGTGGCCAGCGTGAATCCTGCCAACGCAATCGCGGCCCACTCGACGTAGCAGCCGGCTGCAATACAGGCCCCGGCTATCAGCTGCAGGGCGATGGTTGCCGAGAGTGCTAGAGCCGGTAGCGGCAGGCGCTTGGCATTCACCTCAGCCAATCCTGCTTTGAAGTGAAACAGCTTCTCGATGCCGCTGCCCACAAACAGCACGACCAGCAGCAGCCGGCCAACCAGCAGGAGGGCGTCATTGACGCTCACGGAATCGTTCATTGCATCCTACCTGCCGTTTCAGTACCCCGAGACGGAGCGGGCGCGGGGGTGAGAGTGACCGTGCAGGTCATGCCGGACACCAGCATCACATCGCTTGGTACCGGATCCAGCGCGATGCGCACGGGGATGCGTTGGGCGAGGCGAATCCAGGTAAAGACCGGGTTGACGTTGTGCAGTTGGCCATCGCCGCCGGCGTTGTCGCGGTCCTCGATACCGGTGGCGATGCTCTCCACCCGACCGGTCAAGTGCCGGCCACCCGCCATCAGGCGGATGTCCGCCGTGTCACCAATTCGTATGCCGGGCAAACGGGTTTCCTCAAAATAGCCATATACCCAGTACGAGCCGCTGGCAATGATAGCCATGCGCGATTGGCCAGCTTGGCCGTAGTCACCGGTGCGCAGGGTCAGGTTGGTAACCACGCCATCGACTGCGGCGGTCACCCGGGAGCGCTCCAGATCGCGTTGGGCGACCTGCCGGGCCGCCAGCGCGGCTTCATAAGCCGCCTCGGCGGCATGTACTCCGGAGCGGGCAGCGGTATGGCTGCTGCGGGCTTGGTCCGCGGCGGCCGAGGCATCGGCCATTGCCTCACGCGAGATGACCAACTCACCCAGCGCGGCGCGGCGGCGGGCTTGAGCTTGCTTCATGCTGCTTTCCGAGGCGCGTTCTGCGGACTGGGCAAGTGACAGGCCCCGCTGAGCCGCAGCCTGCGCAACGTCCGCTTCTGCTTTGGCCAGCGCATCTTCGAAGCGCGCCGGGTCGATCACATACAGAAGCTGCCCCTTCTTCACGACCTGGTTGTCCTGAACGTGCACTTCGACCACGGTGCCGGACACGTCGGCAGCTACTTGCACTACATCGGCACGTACGCGCCCGTCCCGGGTCCACGGCGCATGCATGTAGTCCTCCCAGAGCCAATGGGCGAGCAAAAGGGCGATGGCCAGCAAAAGGGCCGTCAGGGCAAAGCGGATCCAGGAGTGAGTAGTCATAGCGGCAATGTAGGCACTGGTTTTATCGACCAAGGGTCAGTCCGGCAGCTGAAAACAGCGCCAGAAATAGTGATGCGCGGAACAGCGAGGGATGCCAGACGTGGCGATACAGCCCGGTGCGAGACAGCGTCAGGTCCAGGCCGACGAACAGCACCGCGCAGGCCAGCAGGATCGGCAGCAGGCCGGGGACCAACATCCCGAGGAATCCGATTTCACGGGGCATGAGGTCCTCCTTGAGTGGGTGGCGAGAAGCTGGAATGGATCGGCAACTCTTCGTCGGTGAGAGTTAGCTCGACCGAGCGGAGCAGGGCGCGGATGCGGAACCAGGCCAGCACCAGTGGTTCCTCGTTGAACTGACTCAACCGTGGCAAGGCCTGCAGAGCTGCATGCGTCGCAGCGAGTGCCTTTTCATGGGTGGCAGGGCTGGGGTGCTCAAACAACTCAGCCACGGCACTGGCCCAATTCCGGCGTGCGCCAGCCCATTGAGCAGGTAGCTGCGCGGCGTGTTGCTGGCTGGCTTCCCTGATCTGGATGATGGCCCGCCCCACCTCCATCGATGCGAAGGCCCAGCCAAGCAACTGCCGTCTGCCAATCCGCCCCTCCTCCGGCCGGCCCATCGCCTGCAGGATGAAGTCACGCATGCTGCTCTCAAAATGCAACAGAAGCGTTGGCCTGACCGGCGCTCGGGTCGCCGTGCGCGCGACCAGTGCACGGATCTGGGTGAGGTAGCGCGCGGTGACCCATGCGCCGGCGTAAGGCACGAGTATGGAGAACGACAGGCTGGCCACACCGATACCGATCAGCATCGCAAAGCCGGTGTCAAGCAGGCCCATCGGATCGTACTGATGCGGGTTGTTGATGTTGCTGATGAAGCAAAAGTAGATGTTGAAGCCGAGACCAAAGACAGCCAACTTCGGGAACGTACCCAGGTAGCTGCCAAGGAAGACCACCGGCGCGATGGCCATCGCAAGCTGGGTAAAACCATCCAAGCGGGGCAGCGCGAATGCATCGAAGACGAATGCCGCCAGCCAACCTGCCAGGCACCCCAAGAAGATGTTTCTGCTCGCCTTGGACGGAAACGGCAGCACGGCAAACAACGCGCTGGTGATGGCCGCTGCGATTACGGCGCTGCCACCGCCCGACCAGCCCGAGGCGACCCAGAACCCTGCGACCAACAAGACGCTGATGGCCGCGCGCAACCCGGCCGCGGTCGCAGCCATGCCATTGGCCGTGCTGAGGATGCGGGTCCTGCGTGGCGGGTTGGCCCGATCCGGCTGCGCTGGCCGATCGCGAATGGCGATAAAACTGCGCAGGTAGGCGCGCAGGTCACCCACGGCGAAGTACAGCGCCGACGCCGCCGCTGCAAAGGCGTCTTCAGTGTCCGTGTCTTTGACATGCGTGTCGCGCAGCCGCGCGATGGTTGCCGGCAGGGAAGCCACCAAAGCGTCCAGCCGCAGCTCCAGAGCACGTACCTCATCCAGAGGGATCCGGCCGTTCTCACCAGCCTGCGGGAGCAGCGCGTAGACCTCGTCAAATAGCGCGTCGATGGCCACCATGGCCTGTGCCGCGTTTGCGCGCTCGGCTCTGGCGCGGATCTGCCGCATCATGTGGAAGCCGGCGGCAGTATCCAGAAAATCGTGGTTGAGGCTGGCCATCAACGGCGCACCGAGCCGGAGCGCAGGATCCTCGAAGATCGCCGCACTGCGCAGCTGCTCGATCTGCGCTCTCTCACCCAGCAACTGCAGGTGCAGCCGACTGGCCCGTGGCTGGGCGTCATTCACCTGCCAATGCAGGGAATCGCGGATGAAGCCGATGAACGTGCTGGCGTGCCGTTGCCCCAAGGCGAACAGTGCTTCCTTAACGTGCAACGGGAACAACAGCGCGCTGACCAAGGCTGCGGCCGCGACGCCGATAACGACTTCGCTCGCCGTATGTACTACGTTGTCGAAGACCGCGTACGGAGCATTCCAGGCTGGAATGGCCACGATCGCGGTCGCATAGCCCGTCAGCACAAAGCCGTATGACTGGTAGTTACGGTAGTAGGCAGCCCCATACACGCAAACAGCGAGCCAGGCCGCCAGGGCGATGAAGAAGACCAGCGGCTGCTGCGCAAAGGCAGCAATGAGAACCAGTCCTGCCAAGCACCCTACCAGCATCCCGATCGCGCGATAGATGCCGCGTGCGATCACCATCCCGACGTGCTGATGCATCATCAGGATGACCACCGAAACGGTGGCTGTGCGCGGGGGTGCCAGATTCAGCCGCATGCACACCCACAGCGCCAGCACCAAGGCGAGACACGTCTTCGTGGCGTGCAGAAGACGTGGCCGGTCTTCCTGCCACCACGTGGCCAGGTGTGTCGTAATGGGCGCGGGGGTGAGTGGCGCAGTAGATGCAGACATAGTGCGCAGCTCGGAAGAGGGGGGCGGGATAGATGTCCCGCCCCCGTGGGTACTACTTACTCGGACTGGTCGTAGGAGAACTGGATGCCCGCCGTACCGCCGGTCTCGATGAAGAGCTTCATGAAGTCCGGAACGGTTTCTTTACGCTGCCAGTCGCGCTGGAGCTCGCAGAACAGCTGCACCACGCTGATCGGCTTGGCACCAGCCTGCTCGATGCGGCGAAGCGCGGCTTCGTGGGCGGCCACAGAAGTACCACCAACCGCATCAACCACCACATAGACTTCGTAGCCTTCGCGCAGGGCGTCCAGCGCCGGGAAGGTCAGGCAAGCCTCGGTCCAAAGCGCGGTCATGATCAGCTTCTTGCGGCCGGTTTCTTCGACGGCCTTGCGGAACTCGATGTCTTCCCACGAGTTGATGGTGGTGCGATCGTAGGTCGGGTAGTCGCCCAGCACCTTACGCAGCTGCGGAATCGGCGGCTTGTTCAGGCCGGTCTTCACATTTACCGTCGAGTGCACGATTGGCAGGCCATAGGCCACGGCGGCCTTGGATGCGCCGACAATGTTGTTGACCAGCAACTGTCGATCCATCGAGGCGATGGAGTTCACCTGCACGGGCTGGTAGTCGATGATGATGAAGGCGGAGTTCTGCGGCGTCAGAAGGTCATCTTTCTTGGGGTCACGGATCGGTTCGCTGGACATGTCATTCTCCGGGGGATTGGCGGCAAAGCGCCGCAGTGGATGCCCTGTGTGGGGCGATAAAACTCAGGCCAAACGCTCAAGCACCATGACGATTTCTCGCGATTCAATGTCCGCATCGCCATCGGCATGGAAGGATTGGATATGCGGACTATGGTTGTGGTGATGCTGCTGGTCTTCAGGACTTGCCCACCTCTCGATGAAGACGAAGCGGCCTTTGTCGTCAGCGTCCCGGTAGAGGTCGTAACGAAGGCTCCCCGCCTCGGCTCGCGACGGCTCGACCAGGCCGACCAGGTTGCTGCGCAGATGCTCTTCGCGGCCGGGCTTGGCACGGAGCACGATCAGCACATTGAGTTCATTCATGGGACACCTGTCTGGCTGGGAACAATTCGAGATCAGCATTAGCCATGGGAAAGTCCGGCGGTAGTCCCCAAAAAATGACCTGACCGTCTCATTGCGTGAACAGTTGGGGGCCTGTGCTTACGATGCTGCCTTGTGTTGACACTCAGTTAACGAAACGCAACTTGCCGGGACGTCATTCGACAGACAGGGCGCCAGAGTCATGAACCGCACGTCCACCTACAAAGGTCATTAGCGACCTGAGCGTGTGGATCTTTTTGGCCGGCATCGTGAGATAGGGCTGATCCAGGACGGCAAGATCAGCAAGCTTTCCGGGTTCCAGCGAACCGCGGGTGTCTTCGGCGAAGGACAGCCAGGCGGCAGTGCGTGTGTACATGCGCAACGCTGCGTCGCGGCTGATCAGGTTGTCGTCTTGCCGGCGCACACCAGCCAGAGGCTGGCCATCGATGTGGTACTGGATGGCGTGCCACACCCCGGCCACGCCGATGCGCGTGGAGTCGGTCCCGCCTGCCACCGGAATACCGAGTTCCAAGGCGGCACTGACGGGTGCCGCAGACGCTGCGACGTCGACCGAGTTGGCCGCGTGAATTGCGGTCGTCTCAAAGTAGGGACCCATCTGCACGCTGTAGGCCAGGCCTAGGCGCGCCATGCGCTGCAGTGTGCGATCCGAACCAGTGTTGAGGTGGGCAATCGACCAGCGCAGAGGCCGCAGATCGTGCTCACGGGCCACCTCCTCGAAGGCATCGAGGATCGCACTCGCGGCATCATCGGTGTAGGCATGGATCTCCAAGGGGATCCGTTGCTCCGCAGCGAATCTCGCCACCTTGGCCAACTCGTCGCGCGCCGCAGCCGAAGGGTTGAACCCCGGCGCCATCAACACGCCGTCGTTCATAGCGGTCACCAGGTTCTCGCCCAAGCCTAGGAACGCGATCTGGCCATCGTCGTGACGGGGCGGTCGATAGGCCATGACGTGCCGGAACCACTCGGCCTCACCGCCATTGGTGACAGCGGGAATCCGGTAGCCGGCCCTGAGGGTCAACTCCCCTCGATCTCGCAACAGGAACAGTGGTTGATAGGTCTCGGGCGGGCCAGCGGACGGGTCGATGAACCCGGTCACGCCGCGCGCATTGAGGTCGGCAAAGAAGGTCTTGAGGCTCTTATAGTGATCGGCTGTCTGGCTCAGCCGCGCGAACAGCGCGTTGAAGGGGCCGATACCACCGAGCAAGCGGCCTGTCGCTTGACCATTGGCATCGCGCTCCACGGTGATGCCCGGTGGCAGCTGCGCGTCGGGTGAGTCCAGGCCCAACGTGTCAACGCCTGCGCTGTTTACCTGCGCATAGTCATACAGGTACTGAACGTATGCAGGGTGATCCGGAACGGCCTGGTCCAGGTCTGCACGGGTGGGGCCACGGCCTTCGTCGAACTGCTCGGGATGCCATGAGCCGACGACGGCAACCCACTGGTCAACAGGGCGGGCCGACGCGTCGCGCCCCAGTTTTGCCAACGCCGCGGCCAAGCTTCCTTCGTCATGCCAATAGGTCTCAAACGTGTACGTTTGTCCACCTCGGATTGCATGGGCGTGAGTATCGATCAGCCCAGGCACGACCGTGTGCCGCTGCAGGTCGATGACCTTGGTGCTCGGACCGATGTGACGTTTCATGTTGCTATCACTGCCGACCGCGAGAATCCGCCCGCCCTGTATGGCAATGGCGGTTGCTCGTGGCGACTTCGGATCCTGTGTCAACAACAGGCCATTGCGAAGAACAATCTCCGCATCCTGGGCAAGGGAGGGACCCGGCAGAAGGAACAGGAGTGAAAGCAGAAGGGGTAAGGGGCGCACAGCCGTCTCCGTGACTTGGCAAAACATGGATAGGCGCACGGCACGCCGTGCGCCTTGGTCGAATCAGCGTGCAGGCGATGCCTTTTTAGCTGCATCAGCTTCAAGGGCCTCTACTGTGATACGAACCTCAACCTCATCGCTGACCATCGGCAATGCCACGGATAGTCCGTAATCAGAGCGTTTGATCGTTGTCGTGGCATCAAAGCCAATGGCCGGCGCATTGAACATGGGATGCTGAGCTTCCCCGTTCAAAGTTGCATCGAGAACGACTGGACGTGTGACGCCATGTGCCGTCAGATCGCCCTGAATCCGGAACGCCCCACTTGTCCCGACACGCTCGACACGGGTGCTGCGAAACGTGATCACCGGATGCTGGGCGGCATTGAAGAACTTCTCGCTCTGGAATTCGGCGTCCAGCACCGGAACCCGAGTGCGGATGCTGTTGACCGGCATGGATACCTGGACCGACGACTTGGAAGGGTCTTCTCCATCCCAGATCAGAGTGCCGGACAGGGCGTCGACACTGGCCGCGGGATTGGACAGCCCAAGATGGTTCCAGCGGAAGTCCACCTGGGTGTGGGTCGGATCGATGGTGTATGTGACCGGCTTGGCCGATGCGGTGGCTGCCGCCAGTGACGAGACAAGGGCGAAGGAGAATGCCAGTACCTGATTGTTCATGGGGAGGGTCCTAAGAAGTGGTTGGGGCTGCCTCGCAAGAGAAACAGCGCTTTCCCGTCAGTAGCGCCAGAGCGCTTCCAGGCCGACGAAGTGAACGGTTTCTGCATTGCCGGTTTCGCGAATGAAATCGCCGGGCTTGAAGACGGAGTACGCGGCCTCAAAACTCAGCTGGCGGGAGACCTCCCAGCCCAGCACGACGTCACCTTGCGTGCCGATGTACGCGGCGCGACTGTCGCCGGAGGCGCGCAGCAGGTTGCCGGAGACGCCATACACGCCGTCCTTGGTGCTCTCGCGCCAGTAGAAGACCATCGCCGTACCCAGTGACCAGCCGTTACCAAGGTCCAGCGTCACCGACGGGTGCAGGTTGATGAGATTGGTCGGGCCAATCAGGCCGATCTCGCCGAAGTATTTGCCCTTCGGGAACAGCACGTTGAAGGTCTGCAGCTCGGGATCGTTCGGATCGCGATCACCGCTGATGATGTTGGCCTTCATGCCTACGCGTGGTTGCAGCTTGACGTCGCGGAAGGTGTACCGGACATCGCTGGCCACCGACCAGGCCCGTACCGGGGCACCTGCGAAGTTGCCGAACTGGTAGAAGCCCTCCAAGTCCCAACTCCACCCCGAATGCTTGCCGAACAGGCGCGCTCCTACGGTATTGCGAGTTTCCGGTCCCGAACCTTGGTTGTAGCGAGAGTTGTCAGCAGAGAGACCTAGGTAGTACACGTCCAAGCCGGTACCCATACTCTTCCTTGGATCCAGGAACGTGGCGTAGATCCCCCAGAGCCGCCGGTCGCGATCAGCGTGGTCGTTGTACGACCCCATCGCATTGCGCACCGGCCTGACGAAGAAGACGTCGGTGCGCGAATCCGATGTTCGCCAGCTCAGCGTTCCGCCATCAAACGAGCGAAGCACATTTGGTCCGTAACGCACCGAGATCAGGCGCTCGCTGCCGTACGCCATGATCTGGCGACCCAGACGCGCGGTAGCACCTGCCTCAGAAGAGGGGTAGGACAAGTCGATGAAGCCCTGTAGAACCTCGGCTCCGGTGTCGTCCACCGGCCCGATCGTGCGGTCATCGCGGTTGGCCGTGGTCAGGTTGAGTTGGGCGAACGCGCGCGCGTGCTCGCCCACATGCAGGTCGGCGTAGGGCAGCAGGCGGTAGAGCTCGTAGCCTTCGTTTGGAACCGCCGCGTCGCCAAACTCGTTGTTCTTAAAGTGCTCGTAGCGTGCCCGTAGCTCGGCGCCCACAGTCAGCGCCGAGGACTCGCTCAGCGGAATCCACTTTCCCGCCTCCCACCAGGCACCCGTGCGATCAGCCGGATCTGCGAGGTAGCGGTAGTCTTCTGAGTGGCGCCAAGGATCTATGGACGGAGGGGCCTGGATGCCGGCCTCCTGTGCAAGGGCTGTCGAAGCGCTGGCAAACGCGACAAGCGCACATGTCAATGCAATCGGAGGGGGCGACCCGTTCATGCTCCCCCCATTGCCAGCTTGATGGCCAGTTCAGGAAGGGCGACACGGAGAACCCTCTTGAACGCATGCGCCGCCGCTCGAGATGCTCGCACATGTGGGAATGGATTGGCCCAGCACATGATGGCACCTATCGCGGGGGACGGAAGGGAGGCGGCCGCCTTTGGCTGACACTCAATCCCGCTGTGTGGCGAGTTCGTAGTTCTTCGGCAGATGTAACTTGGTGCAGCCGTAGGCAAACGACAGGACTACCGTGTACCTTCCTTGAGGCCCAGCAGTTGCCACTCCCAGCGCAAGCCTTGGCCAAAGCCGCCACCGTGCTCAGCGAAGAGCTCTGCAATCGGCTCGGCGCTCGGCCGACTCCAATCCCGCTGCAGTTCGCTGACGTAGGCAATCGTGGTGAGCGGGCGGGCTCCGGCCTGGATCATGCGTTGGACCCCACGCTCGTGGCCTTCTTCAGTGCCACCAGAAGCATCCGTGACGAAATAGACCTCGTAGTCCGCTGCCAGTGCCGAGAGGACGGGCATGCTTAGGCACACCTCTGTCCAGAGGCCCGCCATGACCAGCTTCTGCTTACCGGCTTGTTTAACCCATTGGACAACGCGGGGATCGTCCCAGGAATTGAGGCCTGTGCGATCGATCGGTACCTGGTCCGGATGCACCGCCTGCAGTTCCTTGAACAGAGCCTGCCGTTCGGCAAAAGCTGTGGTGAACAGTGTCGGCACCTTAAATACCTTGGCCGCTTTGGCAAGGAACACTGCGTTGTTGACCACTACCTCGTTGGGATGGGATCGCAAAGCTAGTAGCTGAAGGTACTGGTGATCGATCAACAGTAGCGCGTGATTCTCAGGCGTAAGCAGGGTGTCGTCTTTGGTCGCTGTCATTGTCATCTCCGAGTCGTGGGATACCCCATGGCGAGCCATGGGGCCTGCGGCAAGCATTAGCCGCGCTGCGAATCCAGCTTTTCGTGGTTCTTCTCGACGTCCTGCGCTTTCATGTAGCTCTCGATCAGCAGCTGGTAGTTCGGGAAAATCTTGGTGTAGATCTCGGCCCACTGCTGGGCATCATCGCGATGCCAGGTGCGCTGGATTTCGGAGGCTACTGCGGCGGTGTCCATCGGCACCACGCCCGCCTGAGTCACGCGAGCCAGAGTGATTTCCTCTGCCATCTTCGAGTAAGTGCCTGACGCATCAACGACAGCGAACACCTGATAGCCATCGGCAGCAGCGGCGATCGACGGGAAGGCCATGCACACGCTGGTGATGGTGCCGGCGATGATCAGCTGCTTACGACCAGTGGCCTTGACCGCGGCGACGAAGTCGGGGTTGTCCCAGGCGTTAATTTCGCCCTTTCGCGCCACGTACTTGGCGTGCGGTGCAGCTTCGTGGATCTCAGGGATCAGCGGGCCGTTTGGGCCCTGCGGTACCGAAGCGGTAGTGATCACCGGCATCTTTGCCAGGGTCGCCATCTTCGCCAGCGCGATGGCGTGGGCGCGCACAGAGGTGAATGGCATGTCACCGATGGTCTGGAACAGGCCACTCTGGTGGTCGATCAGCAACATCGCAGCGTTATCCGGGTCAATCACCGGGCGCGCACCGTTGAAGTTGGCGGGTGTAGTCATGGTCAGTCTCCTGGGGGAAGTGGGCGATGGCCCGAAAGGCGTGGCGGACCGGAGCCCGCCAAGTTGGAACGTCAGTGTGTGATTTGACCGAAGCGACCGCTGTTGAAGTCATTGACCGCTTGGGAGATTTCCTCTTGGGTGTTCATTACGAAGGGGCCATAGCCGACGATCGGCTCGTCGATAGGTTCACCGCTGAGCAACAGAACCGTTGCATCGCTGGCAGCTTCCACGAACACCCCCTCGCCAGAGCGATCGAGCATCACCATCTGAGCTTCGCCAATGTTCTGCACGCCATTCACACGAACGCTGCCCTTGAGGACTACAAGCGCGAGCGTCCATCCCTCCGGTGCCGGCAGCCTTGTGCTATGGCCGTGCTGCACCCGCACGTCCCAGACATTCATCGGGGAATGCGTCTGGGCAGGACCCTTGGCACCACTGAACTCGCCTGCGATGACCCGAACCCGCCCTGCCTTCTCAGGCAGGTCAACGACCGGGATGTTCTTGTCCAGAAGCGTCTGGTAGCCCGGAGGGCTCATCTTGTCTTTGGCGGGCAGGTTCACCCACAACTGGACCATATCGAGGGTGCCGCCACGGCGAGCGAATTCAGGGGTGTGGTATTCCTCATGCAGGATTCCGGAGGCGGCCGTCATCCACTGGACATCACCTGGACCGATTGTTCCCCCGGCACCGGTGGAGTCTCGATGCGCGACTTCACCCTCATAAACGATGGTAACGGTCTCAAATCCCCGGTGGGGGTGCTGGCCAACGCCGCGCTGCTGCTCGGTGGGATCGAAGCGATACGGGCCCGCATAGTCCAGTAGCAGGAAGGGGCTCATGTGCTTACCGTGGGTGCCGTAGGAGAACAGGGAGCGGGCGGGGAACCCATCGCCGACCCAATGGGGGCGCGGGGCGCTGTAGACGCCGACAACTGCTTTCATCGTGAACTCCGTCCCGGGCTGTGGCCCGACTCTTGTGCTAGAGAGAAGGTATTCCCGAGACGATGGACGCGGTAGTCACTAAGTTTTACCCTCAGAGTCCTACAGGGAGAACGCTGCGCTCAGGGCCCGTCCCTGTTGGACGTGACGTTCGCTCTCATCTACGCGCAAGCCAAGAGGAACGGCCGATGCAAGATCTGAACGACCTCTTCTATTTCGCCATGGTGGTTGAGCACGGGGGATTTGCTCAGGCGGGCCGCGCCATTGGCGTTCCTAAATCGAAGCTGAGCCGGCGAGTCGCCCTTCTTGAGGAGCAATTGGGGGTTCGCCTCATCCAAAGGTCGACACGTCACTTTTCCATCACCGAGTTGGGTCTGGCATTCTTCGGCCGCTGCAAGGCGATGATGGAAGAGGCCGCCGCGGCCCGTGCTTTGGTTGAGGTCAACCAGACCGAGCCCTGCGGAAGCCTGCGCCTCACCAGTACGACCGAACTCCTGTCGGGAGGAGTTAGCAGGCTCGTGGCGGAGTACATGGCCCTCTACCCTCGGGTCAGTGTGTACCTCAAGGCCTATAACCGGCCGGTGGATGTCATCAGCGAGGGGTTTGACGTTGCAATACGCGAAAGCAGCGGCCAACTAGCCGACTCGGAGCTTGTTCAACGGGTACTCGCAAGGCGTGAGCAGATCCTTGTGGCGGCCCCCATTTTGTTAGACCAGCATGATCGTCCGGTTGTGCCGGCTGACATTTCTTTATTCCCTACGCTCGAGTTGACGAGCACGCCGGGACCCCATGAGTGGCGGCTTGCCCAGCGCGATGGAAGCAGTACGCGAGTTCGCCACCATCCGAGGCTATGCAGCGATGACATTGAGACCATCCTGGCAGCAGTACGCGGTGGATCCGGATTGGCGATCCTTCCCATTTCAATGGTCGATGCCGACCTGAAGGCAGGCACGCTTTGTCGTGTTCTGGAAGACTGGGAATGTCCGGAGCATATTGTCCACGCGATCTTGCCATCCAGAAGGCACATGCTTCCGTCGGTAAGAGCATTTGTCGATCACTTGGTCGAGAATTTCGCGGCGAAGGAGTAAAGAGCGATGAAGATGCCAGGGCGAGCGGTAGATCTCAATGACCTGCTGTACTTTGCATGGGTAGTCGAATACGGCGGATTCTCCCAAGCGGGTCGAGCACTTAACGTTCCCAAGTCAAAGTTGAGTCGCCGAATTGCGCTACTGGAAGAGCGACTTGGCGTCCGCCTTATCCAACGTTCAACGCGCCGATTCTCCACAACCGAAGCGGGCCAAGACTACTTCCGGCATTGCAAGGCCATGCTCGTGGAGGCCGCTGCTGCAGAGGAGGCTATTGAACTGACACGTTCGGAGCCGAGAGGCATCGTACGGATCGCATGCCCTGTCGCTTTGCTGCACTCGAGCGTGGGGCCAATGCTCGCTGATTTTCTGGTAAAGAACCCCAAGGTGGAAATTTCCCTCGACGCAACCAATCGCCGCGTCGATGTAGTCGGTGAAGGGATCGACCTTGCCATTCGTGTGCGTCCACCGCCGCTGGAGGACAGCGATCTTGTCGTAAGGGTCCTATCAAAGCGTACGTGGTGCTTGGCCGCCAGTCCGTCATTGATCGAGAAGCATGGCATCCCCGAGGTTCCAGCCGACATAGCGCGTACTCCGACAGTTGACTTAACCAGTCGCGACTCCTCACACATTTGGGAGCTATCCGGGACTGGCGGCACTATTGCTTCGGTTCACCACGTCCCGCGAATGGTGACTGACGACATGATCACATTGAGAACTTCAGCCCTCTCGGGGGTCGGCATTGTCATGCTGCCGAAGATGATGCTCGCTGACGATTTAAAGCGTGGAGACTTGGTTCCTGTCCTGCCGAATTGGATCCCAAAGCATGGGATCATTCACGTGGTCTTTCCTTCTAGACGTGGCCTTCTTCCCTCCGTACGTGCGCTAATCGACCACTTGAGCGCGAGCTTTGAGGCCATTAGAGAGGACTAGTTTTCAAATGCTTTCAGAGAATTGATGCGTGCTGGCCAAGCCTGCAGTCAACTCTATCTACTTGCGAAGGCCGCTTCCGGCCAGGAGCGGACGGTCGCGACTCCGGAATGAAGCCGACTCGCACAGCGAGATCGGCTTGAATGAATTGTTAGGCAGTCAGCCGTTGGCCTTGAAGAGCTGCCAGGTCGTCAATTGTTGCAAGACGGCGCAATCACCATCATTGTTCCAGACCGCCTTTCCAAGGCCCCAATAAAAACGGTGGATTGTGGTTCCGGAATTGTTTTTGGCCGTCGTGTTCTTTCCACTCTTTGTCCATAAAGAAACGAGATCTCCTTTCTTTACAGCCTTGTCCGGAAACCAGTATGTATGTCTGAGCTTGTTTGAAACCTTGTCATCATCGGCATATGTGGTGTCACATAGCTGATACTTGCCAACGTCACAGTCAGCGGTGACTTGAAGCAATACATACTCTGAATCAAAGTCGCCCTGTCCGTGCACTGAAATAATTTTAACGTCCATATGTACTCTCCTGTCTACCTAACCACCTAAAAGACGGGTCCAGAGGTCCGGCTATACGACTTACCCACAAAGTGCCGTATTGCGGGCTTTCCCCTTGATACAGCTCGATCTTAAGGCGACTGGGTCCGGCTAACAATCCAGCGTATAACCGTACCCAACGCTAGCGCTAAGCCCGGCGGCAGCACCAATGGCCGGTATGGGTCGAAGGCGGACGTTACCACCGGGCCAGCCGCCAGGCCGTCCAAATGTCTGCTTCCGGCCAGAAGCGGATGGCATCGCTGCTACCTCTCACGTGTAGCTCGGCGATCAGGCCAGTTCAGGATGAATTCCTCCTGCTCCGGAGTCTCCACCGCAGCAGGTCGCACTGCGCGCACTTTAGCAATTGCATCGGTGCCGTCCGAAGCGCAGCCTGTTTCAATGAGAAGCATCGACGCCACGGTCCCCGCCCGACCCAAGCCTCCCTTGCAGTGCACTACGATCCTGCTTCCGGACAAGAGTTCGGCTGCGAGCTGGGGTCCTAGGGACTTCCATGGCTCTAGTAGTCGTGCATCTGGGGCCGCGCCATCCGTAATCGGCAGGCCGTGCCACTTCAGCCCGTGCGCTTGGGCACGCTCTGCCAACGAGGAGATTCGCAGCTCTTGGAACTCCCATGGCTCAATCAAAGTGATCAGGTGCTGGGCTCCCCACCTAACTATCGACGCTAGATCGAGCTCCAAATCTCGAGCCCAAGCCCCCGTCATTGCTACGTCTTGATGTTTTCCCGGTGCGAAGGTGACACCGATCCCGCCGCCGTTCATCCCGACAGGCAAGGTCGCAATCTGCAGTGGGTGGGAGACACTTGTTCTACTCATCTGCGCTCTCCGAAATCGATTGCCACTTAGGGCGGGAAGCAAACGCTGCCCGCTTTCGAACTGAATGTCCAACCGTGAGCCTGGTGGTGCAGCTAGAACCTGGCTGAGTGCCGGAAGCAGCTCAAAATCGCCCAATTCCTGAGAGAGTATCCGAGCCACATTTGTAATGACCCACCGCCTTCTGCTCAGATCATGCGGTTAATGTAGCAGCATAGGCCTCGTCCGATGGATCGCATCTTGTCATCACGATAGATGCGTTTCGGCCAGAAACAACCAGCGCTCGTGATCATCTCCGCCGCTGATTGCCACATTTCCCTGAAAGCGTCAACAGCCCAACCAATGGTCAAAAGACTGAGGTTACGGTGTCGAAATGTTGCTGTGCGTGTCTTAGCCTTTTTCGTAAGCAGTCTGGCGAAATCCGTGTCAAATCGGGCTTTCGCGAACTCTAACGAATGACAGCAGATACGGATTGGACAGCTCGTGGCCACTGTAGAAAAAATCGCCTACACGCACCCATCTCCTATGGTGGATGCGGAGCTTGAGACCATCACCTGGGGCGAAGGTGTCAAGGGCCAAACCATGTACATTCCACAGATTTTCTGGCGTGACAGCACCCCGTGGCGCGAAGCCAACATGTGGGTCATATGGCAAATCAAACGTGGCTCCAAGAAAGTAGAGACGGCGCAAAGCGCTATAGGTCACTTGCGAGCCTTTGCCGCATGGCTTGAAGAAAACGGGATGACATGGACTCACTTTCCCGAGAGGGAGGATCAGCGTTGTCTGACGATATACCGGGGTCATCTGATCAGACAGCGCGACTCGGAACAGCTCATGCCTTCCACAGTTTCTGCCCGGATGAATGCGGTACTCCGCTTCTATCGATGGGTGATGGGGAATGGCTTGATAGTGGCCGACCAGCCGTTATGGAAGGACAAGTCGGTACTTGTGCAACTCGATCAAAAGTACGGAATGCGGCGCAGTGTTCTTGTCACATCGAGCGAACTTAGCATCCCAAATTCGAGAGCAAACCTCCTGACACTTGAAGGCGGCGTCCTCCCAGTCTCGGTAGAAGTCAGCCAGAGAATCGTCAGCTTCGCCTCCAGACATGGTTCACCCGAAATTGCCCTTCTGCTTCGCACCGGCTTCGGCACGGGCATGCGTGTAGGAACCGTCCTGTCGCTAAGAGAAAGGACAGTAGAAAGGGCAGCGCCCCATCCCTCGTTTCCAGGGTGGTTCACAATCGCCGTGGGCCCAACCGGCGCAGTGCCCGTAGACACTAAGTTCGGCAGAAGCGGCGAGATCCTCGTCCCGGGCGCAGCGATTGAGGCCCTGATGGGCTACATCCGATCTCCAAGGCGCTTGCTGCGTATGGCAATGGCCAAAGCTGAGGATCGCGACCTGATCTTCCTCACGAAGTCAGGGCGCCCATTTGGCAACAACTCCAGCAAGAGTATGGCTATGAATACACAGATCAGCCGACTTCGCAAGAAGGCGTCCGATATAGGAGAAAGCTGCCTCGTCGGTTTCAACTTCCATCGCGCGCGCGCCACCTTTGGAACCGAGTTGGCCAAAGCTGCCCTCAAGCATGGCGGCATCACTTTCGCCATCTGGCTTGTGAAAAGTGCGCTCATGCACAAGAGCGAGAAGGACACCCTCAGATACATCAAATTTGTGCAGTCTATTTCAATTCTCGAAGAGACTGCCGACCAATTTTCTCACGAGTTCTTTGGGATGCTTCCATGACAATGAAAATGCATCCTATGGAGTTCCCTGAGATCCGCCAGAGCTCTTCACAGCGACTCTTCGACCTCCGCTTCCTGGCGTACAGAAACGGGGCGTCACTAGACTGCGTCGCGCTCCGCTTCAGAACTTTTGATCAAGCAAAATCCAAGGGCCTGCTTGGCCAGTTCTTACCGCACCGCTTACCTCTGCTCCTGAAGTTATACGAAACAATGAAACGCGGCGTGGCTGCCGGGGATACAAGTCCGACCACCTACTCGAGGCTTCGGGCTGCGTTTAAATTCTACGAATGGGCTGATGTTGAGCAGCGCCGCGTCGATCTATCAACAGCCGCGGACAGCTTTTTGGAATGGTGCGAACACGTCTATCAAAGAAGTCTCAAAGGCAGCGAAATGAGGATATCCTTGAGTTCTGCCAATAGTTTGGTCGGCAGGCTGGATACCGTATTAGTGCGAGCGCTTGGCTTTAACCGCTCTTTAGTAGCTGCGACCAATCTTTCCAAGCGCCCTCCACGACAAACATTCCTGGCTGATAGACAGGACATGCGATCCCTCGAGATCTTTGGCAGATCCTTGGTAGCGATCTGCGATTCCCTGACGCCGGAGTTGACCCTTGGCCGTCTTCCGGTTGTTGTAAGGGTTGGCGACAGCGGATCCATCTCACACTGGTGCGGTCTTCTGCCGCCGGAGAATGTGGCTGCGCAAAGTATGCCTGCGAACAGCTACAAGAAAGCCGAGTCAGACCGAGCTCGGCTTGCTTGGGAGCTCGATCCGAACCCTCGCAAGCGGCTCACCGTATTCAACATGCGAATCCGGGCAGAAATGTTGATTTTTATAGCTCAGACTTCCATGAACTTGGCTCAAGCCCAAGCACTGAAGCGCGAAAAGCTTCGCAGCTATGTGGAAGGGGAAATGGTGGCCTATGTCAGAGCATACAAGGGACGCCGCCAAGGTGAAGTTGTCTTCCGCGCGTTTCGCTCCTATCGAACACATTTCTCTCGCTACCTAGATTGGCTTGACGCTTGCTTCCCTGACCGGCAGGAACTGTTGTTTCCTATTGTCGGCCTGCAAAAGCGAACCACATGGAAATCCCAAGGATTTCAAAAACTGAAGGAAGAGTTGCTGGGAATTGGCGTCCCCTTCTTTGGACCCATGGTCCTGAGGAGAGTGAAGGCAAACTGGCTTGCAGAGAGGATCGGGAACCGATCTGTATCTGTGGAGGCAATCCAGCACCTTGAATCGACAAACGCTGCCTATCAGCGCCCAAATCTGTCGAGGGCGATGGGCGAGATATCCGAATTTAATAGGATGATCGAGCAGGCATTGGCTTCCGCTGGCCCAGGCCAGTGTAGTGCTCCCTTTCAGCCTTGGCAGATCCAGACGTCGGCAGTGAATGCCCCCATCCCTGACTGCGTCAATCCTGCCGGCTGCTTGTTCTGTGTCAACCATCAGGACATCGAGAGCCTTGACTACATGTGGTCACTCGCAAGCTACAGAGCCCTTAAAGTACTGGAAGTAGCGAACCATCGAAATGCTCCGTTGCCGTCGAACGTCACTCCAACGGAAGACAGGCCACCTGCTGCTCAGGCCGCCGATGAGGCTTCAAAGAAACTGATAGAGCTTGGTGCCATCAGCCCAGTGGCTGCAGATTGGGCGAAGGAGGCAGAGGAACGAGTCCGGGAAGGTAACTTTCATCCCAAATGGGCTGGATTCATAAGACTAATGGAACTCGCATGAGCTCTAGAAAATTCTTTCAGATCAGTTCTGAATTCGTCTCTCGGTCACACGATGCCGCAAACGATACTATCGAGTCGTGGCCGCCACCAGATGACTACGCTCTGGTCGTTGATGAGTTTGGATCCGTTGTGTCTCGGATTGGGGATCCTTATTGGAACTTGACCCCTTGGACGCGCACTCCTACCCGGCTCAGTTTTGAGAGCGTCTCCAGCAGAAGGCGCTCGCTTCCGCTGGATCAGGCCAACGCCAAGATCTTCAAGTATGTGGTACTAACGTGGCTCTTCGGTCCCAATAGGGTCCAGAAACCAAGTTCGGTGGTCGGAAAATTTGAACTTATGAGGCCGCTGTTTGTCCTCTGCACCCAAGCAGGGATTTCTGCGGCGGATCTTTGGCGTTTTCCGGCCGTCGTTTCGAGAGTCAAAGACTGCTTTTCGCGTGCCCGTGCTCGCGAGAGCATTACCATCCTTCATCAAATCTATCTACTCCGTCGGGAGACTGGGTTCTTCATCCTGTTGCCTGAGCAGATCAACGAACTTGCGAGCAAGATTCCTACGCACGAACGCAGCCAGACACCATACATCCCGCCGAGAATATGGGCGCACCTGATGAAGAGATGCAAGTCATGCCTCGAGGATTTCATAGATAACTCTAGTCGAGTGGAGGCTCTCTTCAAGTTCTCAATTGACTCCTATCGGGTAAACTTGATAGAAGGCAAGAATCTCTATGTCGATTCTTTCTCAGCAGGCAGGAATCCGTTCTCCACTCCGTCCGGAAATCGCGGCACTCGCACGTCGGTAGTTATTCACGGACCATTCCAACACTGCGCTGAGCAGTTTGGCGTGCGCAATTTGCTATCAAAGTGGATAAAGGGAATGCCGACAGAGGACGTGGCTCTGAAGGTCAGCGATCTGTCTAAGTACCTGTCCCTGATTACGCTTTGCGGCGAAGTGTACATCTCGTGCTTCGCGCTGGCGCGAGTGAGTGAGGGGAGGAGTTTACGCGCAGGCTGCATTGAACAAAGAGTCGACAGCCTCGGGCTTCCTCTAACTCTGATCAGAGGGCAGACGACCAAGACGATCGAGGAAGATACTTATTGGATCGGATCAGATTTTTGCAGGAGCGCTGTTGCCGCAATGGAGCGGGTTAGCCTTCTACGTATGTCGTGTGCAATCGAAGACCCCCGGACTCCTGCAACGGGGGAAGACCTCGACAACAGACCGCTCAGACTTCGCGCCTATGAACCTTGGATACCCAATTCCGGCGATGTGGGCCTTCCTATCGACTCGCTTCCCGGAGCACAGGCCCTGGCGAAGACCTTGGATGAATTCGAATTCCTACTGGATGACGGGGAGCTTCAGATCACGCCCGACGACCTTAGCATCGCTCTGTCCGTTACCCCTGGATTGGACCCTGAGAAGTTCGCAATCGGCAAGAGGTGGCATTTCGCATGGCATCAGCTTCGTCGGACTGGTGCAGTCAACATGAACAGTTCGTCGCTCGTCAGCGATAAATCTCTCCAACTTCAGCTCAAACACTCGGCTGAGGCTATGACAAGATACTACACACAAGGATATTACAATCTTGATTTGGTGCTAGATGAGGGCTCGAGGAAAGAGTTCCTTCTGGCACTTTACGATGGAGTAGCGAAGGACATGACAGCCTTACAGGGGCCGTACTTCTCCAGTCCATTCGGCGACAACCACAAATCATCTCTTCTGAACCTTGTTTCAGAGAAGAAGCATAAGCAGCTGGTCAAACTCGCTCGCCAGCATGACATACCCTATAGGAGTACGTTGCTCGGAGCCTGCACCAATCCCTCACCCTGCCGATTCGGCGGAGTAGATGCCTTGGTTGAATGTGCCGGCCGCTCAGAATTCTGCGCGTTCGTACTGGTAGACCGCAGGAAACTTCCCGCCCTCGGCGAACTTAAGGCCGACCTGCGCCGAACTGCCGGAGAAGTCGATCCTGACAGCCCACTCTATGCCAGCCTGACAGCTCAAGTAGCCGCTATTGAGCGAGTGGAAGATAGCTCGCGTTAACTTGCTGCTGAAGATTCAGATGCAAATGCGCTCCAAAAGATGATGGTAGATGAGGCACTCGCTCACGTCGTTGCGCGCCCCTTCATGTCCATGCTGCCGGCGAAGAACGACGAGACGACTGTAGATCCAACCTATTAGGGCTCCATCCAGATGAAGAAAGAAAAGCCAACTTACCAGCGCGTCACGCCCTCTTCCAAAGTATCTGCGGAGTGCAGGTTTCGTGCGGCACTAGCCAGAATCATCGATGGAAGCGCTCTTAACGTCGAAAGGAGTGCACAGATCACTCAGAACAACGTTGCGCGTGAGGCGGGGGTCGATCCATCCGCATTGAGAGCCAGTCGCTACCCTGCATTGGTAAAGGAAATTCGAGACCTGGCTTGTATCGCAAGGGCTAACGTTGGGCGCATGGGGCATAAGCCGCATCTTCCAAGAAGTGAGGAGCGCCGTGACGAGAAACAGCGCTATCAGGACATGAAGCGTCAACGTGATCATGCCGCAGCGCTTCTTGCCAGCGCGGACAGCGAGGTTCTGAGGCTTATGCTCAGAGTGCGGGACTTGGAGAGGCACATCGAAGAGACTTCTCCTGGAGTTGTTCGCCCGCAGGTGACCATGTTGCGCGTGCCTAAGCGCTAGCATCGCCTTCAACTCAACCTCACGCATCCAAGTATCAGGTCCACCATTGGGCCGTGGCCTCTTGCACCCCAACTTAGCTCAGTTGTCATGAGGCCGAACTTAGGTGTCATGTCACTATGGACAATGGGTGTTCCTTGGATTTTTAGGCTTCTAAGGCTTTTTGCTTGACTCAAGCCATGTCATGTCACAGGTACACGGCTGGCTGGGCCGGTGATCGCAGTGGGCGCTGTCTCTGCACCGAGGAGGTCATCCGTCGTTACCGCGGGCGGGTTTCCGGGCCGTTGATGGACCGCATCGACCTGCATGTGGAAGTGCCTCGGCTGGACCCGCGCGAGCTGCGCGATGACGCGCCGCTGGGTGAGGACAGCGCGAGTGTTCGTGCGCGCGTGGTGGCCGCGCGGGAGGTGCAGCTGTTGCGCAGTGGGAAGGCGAATGCACACCTGCTGCCATTCGAGCTGAGCGCGCATTGCCGGTTGTCGGAGGAGGATCAGCAGCTGCTGGAGGACGCCGTGGAGCGGTTGCAGCTGTCAGCGCGCTCGATGCATCGCATTCTGCGGGTGGCGCGCACGGTGGCGGATCTGGGTCATGCGCGGGACATCGCAACTGCGCATGTGGCGGAGGCGATCGGGTATCGGCAGCTGGATCGGGGAGGTAGCGGGTGAGGCCAGACGCCGTGATGCCCGGAATGCTGGCTCAGTATGCGCACTCCGGCCCCACCGGCACGATCCCCGACGGATTGAGATGCCGGTGACTCCCGTAATAGTGGTGCTTGATGTGCTCGAAGTTCACCGTATCCGCCACCTCCGGAATCGCCATCATCCGCGCCACGAACGCATGCAGGCCAGCGAAGTCTGCAATGCGCCGCACGTTGCACTTGAAGTGCACGTAGTACACCGAATCAAAGCGGATCAACGTCGTGAACAGACGGATATCCGCTTCCGTCATGACATCGTCCACCAGCCACTCGCTTTGCTGGAGCCGCTGATCCAACCACGTGAGCGTCTCAAACAACGGCCCAACAGCCTCTTCGTACGCCTGCTGCGTTGATGCAAAACCCGCTTGGTACACACCGTTGTTGACGGTCGCATAGACCCGCTCGTTGATCGCATCGATTTCAGCACGCAGCGCCACCGGATAGAAATCACCGGCCTTCGCACCCAGCCCGTCATAGGCGGTGTTGAACATGCGGATGATGTCCGCCGATTCATTGCTGACGATCCTCCCGCGCTCGCGATCCCAGAGCACCGGCACGGTTACCTTGCCGGTCATTCCCGGCTTGGCGGCGGCGTACAGTTCATGCAGATAGCGCGCACCGCGTTCTGGCTCCGGCGTCACCTGCGGGCCGGGCTCAAACGTCCAGCCCTGATCACCCATGTGCCAGTTGACCACCGACACGGGCATCATATCTTCCAGGCCTTTCAGCGCGCGCACGATCAGCGTGCGGTGTGCCCACGGGCAGGCGAGACTTACATACAGGCGGAACCGTCCAGGCGCTGCTTTGACGCCTGGCTCGCCATTCGGGCCAGCACTGCCGTCGGCGCTCAACCAATCGCGGAAGGTGGATTCCTCGCGCTTGAAATGACCGTCCTTGTCAGCGGCACCCGCGGTGCCTTCCTGCCATGTTCCATCGACCAGCATGCCCATCGCGGGAGCACTCCTCTGATAGTGGTGTCTGATGCGCCGGTGGTGCGTGGCGGCTTCTACAGCGTGTTGTAGCAAACGCATCGGCAATGCCCGGTGATGGGCCCTCGCAGCGGGTGCATGTTTCATCGCGTTCATCGCCGAAGCACACGCATCTGCGGCAGAATGTCCAAGTATCTACGCGAGACTCCCACCATCATGCGTATCCACCAGATCGATCTTCCCGTATCCGATGTCGCCGCCACCGTGGCGTACTTCCGCGATGAACTACAGCTGCCGGTTGAGGGCTCGGCCGTGCGTATCGGCTGGAGCACCCTGCAGCTGCAACCCGCAGGATCGAACCCGGTCGGCGGTGTGCACCTGGCGTTCAACGTACCGGCCAATCGCTTCGAAGCGGCCACCGACTGGCTGAAAGCACGCGCCATCCTGCAGCGCGATCTGAAGGGCCATGACCATTTCACCTTCGATGGTCGCTGGGATTCCGAATCGATCTATTTCACCGGGCCGGACGGCCTGATCCTGGAATTGATCGCGCGGCGGCGCTTGCCTGCCGGCGTGCGTCAGGGCGAGTTCCATGGCAGCGAGATGACCTGCATCAGCGAGGTTGGCCTGCCCGCTGAAGACGTGGGTGAGGTGCAGGCAAACGCACAGAACGCCTTCGGGCTGGCGCCGTTGTCACAGCCGACGCCGCACTTCGCACCGCTCGGCGATGATGAAGGCCTGTTGATCGTGGTCGATGCCACGCGCCGCTGGTTCCCCGAGCAGAAAGTGCTGCCGAATGCGCGCGGCATCCGCGTCGTGCTGCATGACGTGGTGCCTGGCGCCGTTGTCGAAGACCACGCACTGGGCTGGCACCTGCGCTCGGCCTGAGCAGGCCCGGACGAACGAAGCCCCGCCGGAGCGGGGCTTCAGTTCACACAACAGCCGGCTGGGCTCACTCTTCCTCGTCCTGCTGGCCGCCCTGCTGCTGGTTCTGGTTGCGCTGCTGCTGTTCCTGCTGCTGTTGCTGCTGCTGGTCGCGACCGCGTTCCTGCTGCTCACCGCGCTGATTCGGGTTCTGCTGGTTCTGCTGAGCCATCTCGATTCTCCGGTTGCCGCAAACGGAATGTCGCGGTCGGGGCCATCCTCTGCAGCGGCAGGTTAACGACGTGTGCGGGTTTGCATACGGAAACGTCAACGCGTCCGTTCCGACGTTTCCTGCCGTGCGGGAGCCCGTGTCGCAGTAAGCGTTGGCCTGCATATGAACGGTTCGAATTCCCTTATGCCGCTACGCGCCAACCGGCTTGCCGTGCGACTGAACAGGCCATCCCGGCACCGCCCGGTGCGGATGACGCGCAGATGACGATCACGGCATCACCGGCGGCACGTAAGTCAGCGTCATGCCGAGCAGCCACAGCAGGCCGAGCACCAGCGGGATGTGCACCAGCAGCTGGATGAAGGTGAAGCCGACGATGTCGCGCGCCTTCAGGCCGAGCACGCCCAGCAGCGGCAGCATCCAGAACGGGTTGATCAGGTTCGGCAGCGCCTCGGCGGCGTTGTAGACCTGCACCGCCCAGCCCAGGTGGGCCTTGAGTTCGTTGGCCGCTTGCATCACGTACGGCGCCTCAATGATCCACTTGCCACCGCCGGAGGGCACGAAGAAGCCGAGCACCGCCGAGTAGACGCCCATCACCAGCGCGAAGGTGTCGGTGGTAGCGATGTGCACGAACAGCGTGGAGAGGCGATGGGCGAGGGTCTCATCGCCACTGCCGGTGGCGTGGGTGAGGATCATCGCGATGCCGCCGTACAGCGGGAACTGGATCAGCACGCCGGTGGTGCTGGGGACGGCCTTGGCCACCGCGTTGAGGAAGCTGCGCGGGCGCCAGTGCAGCAGCAGGCCGAGCGAGATGAACAGGAAGTTGTAGGTGTTGAGGTTGGCGATGGCGGTGACCACCGGTTTGCTGGCGAACTCGCCGAACAACCAGCCGAACGCGAGCAGCGAGAGCAACACCGTCAGCAGCGGGCTGTACTCCAGCCACTCGCCCGGGCGGGTGCGCGGCTGCAGCGGCTCGGCCTCGGCGCGGGCAGCGCCTTCGAAGTCCTTGGCGGTGCGCGCAGTGGCGGCGCCGGGCGCGGTCAGCCAGGCAATCAGCAGCGACACCAGGATCAGTGCGGATGTCAGCGCGATCGACTGCCACAGGAAGATGGTTTCGGTGAAAGGCAGCACGCCGGTGATTTCCACCAGGCCGGGCGGCATGCTCGCCGGGTTGGCCTGCAGCTGGGCGGCCGAGGAGCTCAGGCCCATCGCCCAGACCGCGCCGAGGCCAAGGTAGGCCGAGGCACCGGCGGCGCGGTAGTCCATGTTGAGTGCTTGGCGACGCGCCAGTGCGCGCACCAGCAGGCCGCCGAACACCAGCGAGAAGCCCCAGCTCAGCAGCGAGGCGAGCATGCTGATCAGGCCGACATAGACCACCGCGCCACGGCCGGTCTTGGGCACACGGGCCAGCAGTTCGATGAAGCGCGCGACGATCGGCGCGGTAGCGACCGCATAGCCGCCGATGACCACGAAGGCCATCTGCATGGTGAAGGGGATCAGGCTCCAGAAGCCCTCGCCGAAGGCGGTGGCGGTGGCCTGCGGGGTCGCGCCGAAGCCCATCGCGGCGGCGGCGACGATGACCACGCCGAGCACCGCGAACACGTAGGCGTCGGGGAACCATTTTTCCGCCCAGGCCGCCGAGCGCAGTGCCGCGCGCGCCATCCAGCCGTCCTGTACCACCGTCGACGTGTTCATCGTCCCGCCCTCCCCGATCATTCAATGGGAGGGATTCTGGGCGTTGGGCGCGGCGCTGTCAGTCGCCTAATGGTCGTAGTGCCGGGCGCTGCCCGGCTCTGCGAGGGGGTCGGGCGCCGGCCAGCGGCCGGCACTACCCATGTGCGCGTTACCGGACATCACCGTGCGCTCGACGGTAGCACCCGACCGTTGGTCGGGTGGCCCCCCTCAGCGCACCGCCAACGACACCGCGATGCCGGCGAACAGCGCGGCGCCGACCCAGTTGTTGTGCAGGAAGGCCTTGAAGCACGGATCGCGCTCGCGCTTGCGGGCGATCCAGAACTCGTAGGCGATCAACCCTGCGGCCACGCCGACGCCGAGGCCGTAATAGACCCCCAGCCCGGCGCGCAGGCCGACCAGCGCCATCGTGCCCAGGAACAGCGCGTAGAGAATGCCCTGGATGACCAGGTCCAGATCCCCGAACAGGATCGCGGTGGAGTGCGAGCCCATCTTCAGGTCGTCATCGCGGTCAACCATGGCGTACCAGGTGTCATACGCGGTCGACCACAGGATGTTGGCGCCGTACAGCAGCCAGCCGATCACCGGCACCTCGCCCTGCACCGCGGCGAAGGCCATCGGGATGCCCCAGCCGAAGGCCATGCCGAGATAGACCTGCGGCAGGTGGGTGTAGCGCTTGAGGTAGGGGTAGCTGGCGGCCAGGAACACGCCGATGAAGCTCATGCCGATGGTGAGCCAGTTCAGGGTCAGCACCAGGGCGAAGGCGACGATCATCAGCCCGGCGAACAGGGCCAGCGCCTCGCGCCCGGAGACAGCGCCGCTGGCCAGCGGGCGGTCCTTGGTGCGCTTGACGTGCGGGTCCAGCCAGCGGTCGGCGTAATCGTTGATCACGCAGCCGGCCGAGCGGGTCAGCCAGACGCCGGCGGTGAACACGAACAGCGTCCACAGCGGCGGCAGCCCGCCCGAGGCCAGCCACAGCGCCCACCAAGTGGGCCAGAGCAGCAGCAGGGTGCCGATCGGACGGTCGGCGCGCATCAACTTCCAGTAGTGCCGCCAGCGCGACGGGGGCGCCGCCTCGGGCGCCTCAAAACGTTCGTAAGCCATCGGTAAAGGATACCGCCTGGGCTGGCCGGGCGCGCCGTCGCCCGGCGCATCAATGCAGGGGGCAGACCTGCGCGGCGTTTACGGATAGAATGCTCCTCCCGCGCCGCTTTGGCGGTCCGTGGCCCCATCAGGCGGCCCGGCGGGACGCAGGACACAACGCGCTCGTAGCTCAGCCGGATAGAGTAGTGGCTTCCGAAGCCATTGGTCGGGGGTTCGAATCCCTCCGGGCGCACCATCCTCGCCATCTTCCCTTGCAGGTATTTCCGCTGCGGCGCGCTTTTGTGCGCTCGGACGGAGTGCCGTGCCGGCTGCCGCGCGCGAACGCACCGGATCGGGTGCCGCACAGATGACGCCACTCGAAGGGCTGGTCTTCCCACCGGCCTGGAGTGACGGCACCTGCACGGCGCCCCGGTAGAACAGGTCAGCCTGTGGCGAGGTCGGCGAAGCGACCCAGCGAAGCCAGGTGGAAATACACTGGCGCCAGCCAGCCCTGGCGATGCCAGTGCACGAGGGTGGCATCCGGCAGCGCATCCAGACGCGCGGGATCGACGACATGGAAGCCCTGCAGGCTGTGGCGGCGGCCATCGGCGAGGACCACGTCAGCCTGGCGCTCGATCAGCACGCCGGCCTCGGCCAGGGCGGCACTGAAGGCGCGGGTGGCGATGTCTTCGCGGGTGAAGGCTTCGCAGAACTGCAGGGCATGACGCGTCATCGCCGAAGGCTGGTCGCCCTCGAACAGCGGCAGCCCTTCCTCGCCCTCCTGCACGATCATGTCCGCATCGGCATCGATGGCCAGCACGTAGCCGTCCGGCTCGCTGGTGCGCGCGAACACGAACGGGTAGCGCCGCACGTAGGCGGGAATGTAGGCGCCGGCCTGCCATTGGTCGGCGATGACGAAGCGGTTCTGCTCCGCCTCCAGGCCGAGCACGGCGATCGGCAGATGATCGGGACCGGCGAAGACCAGCGGATACGCGCGCGAGGCCGCGGCGAATTCCCCGATCATCACTGGAATCGAGTGACTGCCGGCGGCGAACGCGGCGCCGGTCTGGCGCACGCGCCAGTGGGCATGAAGCTGCGACGACAGCACGACCGGGCGGCGGTAGAGCATGGGCCAGCTGGCCGGCGGCGTGATGCTGTCGGCCGCTGCCGAGACGGCATCGACGTCGTCGCCGGCATCCGGCGCGAGGGAAGTGTCGGTGTTCATGGTGAAAATCCAATGTGGGGCAGCAAGGGAGGCGGCACGCCGCCTCCCGGAGACAGGCGTTGCGTCGGTCAGAAGCCTGCGTTGACTTCCAGCTGGAAGACGTCGATCGACAACGGGGCGCCGGTGACCTCCTTGGCGGCCATCCAGCGCCCGGTCAGCCACACGTTCCGGTCGAACATGTAGGAGCTGCTCAGGTAGTAGCCCTTGGCATTGGTGCCACCGAGGTGGAAGTTGGAATCGTTGTAGGCATCGGGCAGCGCATCGCCTTCCAGGCGTTTGTAGCCCACCGCCAGGTTCCAGTCGCCGGCCTGCTTCATCACCAGCTGGCCGAAGGTCGCCTGCGCCATGTACGCCATGTCACCGCTCTGGATGTCCTGCGGCCCGGCCACGCCGTTGGCGGCAGTGCCCAGGTTGGTGACGATGCCGCCCTGCGCGCGTTCCCACATGCGGTTGGGATCGTAGGCCAGGTTCTTGATCGCGTGCCCTTCCAGGCGCAGGGCATTGCCCGCGAACAACGGCGTTTCCCAGGCCAGGTTGAGGTCGAGCAGTTCGAACTCCGAGGCCAGGCCAACGTATTGCGGCATCGGGGTGTTGGCCGGGTCGAGCGGATTGAGCGCGATGTTCCGCAGCAGCATCAGCGTATTGCCCTTCTGCATGAATGCAGGGCGCGACCAGTCGCTGCTGCAGAAGTCCGCGCCGGCATACAGCGCGCACGGCTGCGAGTACTCGCCGGCGATGTTGCGGAAATCGTAGTAGCCCACCGCGGCGCGCAGTTTCTGCGCATCGCCGAACTGCCACTCGGCGCCGACCTGCACGCCGTTGAGCCACTTGTTCTCGCTCTTCATCTTGTCCTGGCTGGTGTTCGGGAAGCTGTCCGAGGAGTACTCCAACGGCGTCAGGCCCAGCGTGGCGAACAGGGACAGGCCGTCATCGCCGATCGGCTGCGCGTACTTGAACGCCAGGCCATCGAAGTTGAGGTCGTTGGAGAACAGCGTGTCGGTGGACCAGTACGGATTGCCGAAGCGGCCACCGAGGATGTCCAGGCCCGCCACCGGCGACCACGACAGCCATGCCTGGTCGAGCCAGGCGTCTTTTTTGGCCAGGCCACCGCCCAGCGTCTGGGTGGAGGACACCGGGCCGTTGTCGTTGCCGGTGGCCAGGCGCACGCCGGCACGGGTGTGCTCACCCAGTTCGGCGATCACGCCCAGGCGTGCGCGGATCCGCCAGGAATTGTTGCGGTCCTGGCGGGTATTGCGCAGCGGCGGCAGATCCAGGTTGGTGTTGCCGTTGACGTCGTAGCCGTTGCCGGCGTTGATCCGCGCCCAGTCCACTTCGATGTCGCTGTTGCGCTCGGAATACAGGCGGCTCTCGTTGCGCACGCGCACGTCACCCTGCACGCGCAGGCGCTGGGTCCACTCGGGCACCTGGTCCGGCGCCGCCCAACGCTCGGCCTTGGCCTCGGCCATGACGCTGGCCTTGACCTCTTCGCGGATCTCATCGCGCACGGTCTGCGGGATGTAGGGCACGCGCACGTCACCGGGCTGCGCGGCGATCGCGGTGGACGCCGGCGCTGCGGGAGCTGCGGCCGATTCGCGCTGCGCCTCCAGCAACAGCGCCTGGCCTGCCTCGGGCTTGAGCGCACCGCTGTCCATCAGGCCGCGGATCAGCTTGATCATGGTGCTCTCGCCGCCCGTGGCCTGGGCGTGGGCACCGCCGCTGACCAGGACCAGGGCGACACCGGTGGCGATGGCGGTGCTGCGCAGTCCCAGCAGCGCGGAGTGGAGGGTTGAACGGGTCATCGGCTTGCTCGCAGAAAGGAAAGATCAGGGAAGAAGAAAGACAGCGCAGCTCATCCGGCCGGGCGACGGCCCTGTACCAGCACGCGCGCGGGGAAGCTCAACGACGCCGGTGGCCGCTCGTCGATGCGGCCGATCGCGCGGATCGCCTGCAGCACCGCTTCATCGGCTTCGGTGTTGCCGCTGCCGCGCGCGAGCTCGACGCGGGTCACCTGCCCGGCCTCGTCCAGCCAGACGTTGACGGTCAGCTGGAAGGCCAGGCGCTGCACCTTCGGATCGCGCGCCACGGCCTGTTGCAGCACGTAGCCCAGGTAACGCCCGTAACTCGCGTTGCCGGCGCCACCGGCACCGACGCCACTGCGCCCGCCGCCGGAACCGGACTGGATACCGAAGCTGTCGCCGCCGGCCTGCGCGTCGGCATCCATCGTCACCGGGTCGGCGGTGTCGGGCGTCGGCGCTTCTTCGGTGGGCTTGGGCACCTCGTCCAGCGGCTCGGGCTCGGGCATGACCTCTTCAGGGGTCACCTCCGGCTCGGGCTCGGGCTCCGGTGGGGGCGGCGGCGGTGGCGGCGGCAACATCACCATTGGGATCTCGGCCACGGGCCGGCGCGTACTGGCGGTGTCCTTGAACAGCAGGTACCAGAGGAGCAACGCCACGGCCGCCAGGCCGACGAGCAACGCCGCCACGGGCCACCAGCGGCGCCACGCGGGCACGCTGTCACCGCTGCGGGAGTGGAGGGAAGTCACGCCCTCACCCCTGCACTTTGCCGGTGACCAGGCCGACCTGGGTCAGCTCGATCTTGCGCAGCAGGTCGAGCACTTCGACCACACGCGCGTACTGCACCTGCGCATCGCCGCGCACGATCACCGGGATATCCGGGTTCAGTGCCTTCTCCGTGCGCAGGCGATCCTCCAGCTCGGCCAGGCTGACCGGGTAGGCGTCCAGGAAGATCTGGCCGGCGTTGTCCACCGTGATCGCCTTGGTCTTGGGCTTCTCCAGCGCCATGCTGGAACTGGCCTTCGGCAGGTTGACCTCGATCCCGGGAATGGTGGCGTTGCTGGTGAGGATGAAGATCACCAGCACCACCAGCAGCACGTCCACGAACGGGGTGACGTTGATGCCTTTCTCGCGTTTCTTGATGCCGAACCGCTTTGCCCTGGCCATGGTGGTCTCCTCAGGCCAGCGCCGGGCGCGCTGCGGCGGCCGGTGCGGTGCGATCGAACTCTTCGGCCAGGCGCGCGGTGAACTCATCGACGAACACCGACATGTCCGCCGCGATCGCTTCAGCGCGCGAGGCCAGCCAGTTGTAGCCAAACAGCGCCGGGATCGCGACGCCCAGGCCGGCAGCAGTACACAGCAAGGCGGCTGCCATGCCCGGGGCCACCGAATTGATGTCCACCGCGCCGGCCATCGCCGCCACCGCAAACACCAGCATGATGCCGATCACGGTGCCGAACAGGCCGATGTACGGCGCGCCTTCGATCGTGGTGGACAGCCAGTTCATGCGCTTGGACATGCGCTCGGTCTCGCGCGTGACTTCGGCATCCATCGAGGCGCGGATCGAGGTGATCGCCGCGGCGGTGAGACCATGGTGGTGCGAGCCGCGTCCGTCCATTTCTTCCATGGCGATGCGGTACAGCCGCCACAGCGTGGAGTTGTCGCGAATCTGCGGGGCCAGGCTGCCGGTGCGTTCCAGTGCCTGCAGCGAAGCGACCGGTGCACCGGTGACCTTCTTGTACTGGACGGTGAAGGCCTCGTTGGCCTTGGCCACGGTGCCAAAATAGCGGCTCTTGGCGATCATGATCGCCCACGACAGCAGCAGCATCAGGCCCAGCACGATCACCACCACCCAGGCATCGACCGGCATCGCCTTGAGGATGAAACCGAAGTGGCTCACGCCGGCCGACTGCTCGTCTTCGCCGAAGGCGATCAGGCGCGACTCGGCGCCCTGCGCGGTGGCATCGGCCAGCAGCGCGGTGGCCGGGCGGGCCACCTTGGACACACGCACTTCATCGATCACACCGAGGAACGGCTGCGCGGCCGGAATGGCAGCCGCATCGCCCGCCGCACCCGCGGCGAGTGCATCGCCACCGAGCAGGGCCTCACCGGTGAAGGCCGGCAGGCCGGTGGCCAGACGTACCGCTTCGCGGCCGGCGACGTAAAGGATCACGGCATTTTCGCTGCTGGTCACCGCCACGTGTGCCCACTGGCCCGCCACCAGTGCCGGAATCGGCTGGCTGCGCTGCTCGTTGACGCGCACGTAGGGCACGCCGTTGTCGAGGCCGACGAGGAAGACGTTGTCGCCTTCGCGACGGGCATAGATTGCCTGGTCCGGGCCGAGCTGGTCCGGCTTGATCCAGGCCGAAACGGTCATCGCACCGTTGGCAGCCACCGCCAGCGACGGTGCACCCGGCAGATGCAGCGGCGTGCCGGCCAGTTGGGCACCGCGGCCGATGATCGCGCCGTCGGCAGGCTTGAACTCACCGGTGAGCGTATTGACGTACGCGGTGGTGTCGCGCGCCTCGGTGCCGCTGTCGGCGAAGTGGTAGACCGCGCTGTAGTCCGGATCGAACACGCGCTGGCCATTGGCCGCCGCCGGCGCGCCGGCGTTGCCGTAGTACATCCAGATCGTCTGCGCCGCGGTACCGCTGATCGTGGGCACATCCACCCAGATCAGGGCCATGCCCAGCGCCGCGTCGTACTGCTCGACCTGGTGGTTGAGCACCGTGTGGCCATCGGCCCCGACGAAGCGCAGGTCGTTGCCGCCCTCGGCAACGCCATCAAAGGCGAAGTTGCCGGTGTGCAGGCGGATGAGCACGGGGGTGCGCCCGAGATTGCCGCCCAGGGCGGCACCGTTGGGGCTGGCATCGAGCGTGATCGGTTTGCGGTACTTCCAATCGGCCTGCCACCACGCGGTTTCCGCGTGGGCGACGCCGAGCGTGGACATGCTCAGACAGAACAACAACAGGGCAAGAAGGCGTTGCATGGACGGTATCTCCGGAAAATGCTTGGGAAAGTCAGGCTCAGTAGCTGGCGCCGACGCTCAGGTGCAGGCGGTTGGCATCTTTGGTCGTGGTCGGGCCGTCGCGCAGCGTCCGGCCGTAGTCGAAGCGGAGGTTGTAGTGCTCACCGATGCGCAGGCTGCTGCCCACGCCGATGGCGCTCATCGCGGCGCTGTCGGCCTGCTCAGGCAGCGGCCGGCGCAGGCCCAGCCAGGCGCCATCGAGGAAGCCGTAGAAGCGCCAGTCCTGCAGGCCCCACAGGCCAAGCGGACGCGTGCGCCATTCCAGCGTGGCCAACGCGCCGTAATCGCCGATGCCTTCGGCCGAGCGGTAGCCGCGGGTGGTGAACATGCCGCCGGCAGCGAACTGCTCGCCGGAGACCAGCGGCTGGTCAGTCATCTGCGCCGAAAGCCGCGCGAACCACTGCGCACCACTCTCCAGCGTGTAGGTATCACTCAGCTCCAGCTTGAGCGCGAAGAAGCTGGGATCGGCATACGCGCGCTTCCAGTCGAACTCGTCATCGGTACTGCCATAGCCGAACAGGCTGCGTGCACCGAACACCGCCTGCACGCCGACATTGAGCTGGTGCTTGGTGCCCTGGCGGAAGCCGCTGTAGGCCACGGTGACCGGCGCGTACCTGAGCGGGGCGAAATCCGAAGCCTGGCCGACCATCGCCACCGATTCGTCCAGGTCCTTGAAATCGACACCGGCCGACAGCTGGTGCCACCAGGCACCCGTCATCGGGAAGGTGTGGCTGAGCTTGACGCCGACCGCGTGGCCCTTGCCGGTGACATTGGTCTGGCCGGTGGAGACCACGTTGCTGTCGGAGCGGTAGCCGGAGAAATCCAACATCCAGTCCGGGCTGCCCAACGGCAGACCGTAGGCACCGGACCAAACATTGGCCTGGTCAAGATCCTGCGGTGCGGCGAAGAAGGTCAACGAGGCGGTGTGCTCGCGCTGCCAGAGGTTGTCGTGGCCGACCGTGAGGATGCTGCGCAGCGGCTCGGTGTCCACGCTGTGGTCGTTGTTGAGCGTGGCGCTGTAGCGCCAAGGGGATTTGTCGTCGACCTTCAGTTCTACATCCATCGTGCCGTCGGCAACACCTGGCTTGACCAGCGGCACGACCTGTCGCTTGCCGCCGCGGTTGAGTTCGGTCAGCTGCGCCTGCGCGCGCTCGAAATCCGGCACGGCGCCTGCCTGCAGCGCCGGCACACGCTCGGCCAGGCGCGCGGGATCGTTGTGCTCGGCCCCGACCACCTTGACCTGGCCGATGCGGGTCTCGGTGACCTGCAGGATCACCACGCCACCGCTGACCTGCTGCTCGGGCAGATCCACATACACAGACTGGTAGCCCTTGCCCTGGTAGGCCGACTGCAGCGCCACGCGCGCCGCTTCGACATCCTGCAGGGTGCGGTCGGGGCCGAGATGCGGGGAGACCGCCTGCTCGATATCGCGCGCGCCGAGCACGGTGTTGCCGCGCACCAGGTACTCGTTGATGTTGACGCGGGCAGCCGGGGCGGCCGCGGCCGCCATCGGGGCAGCGACGGCGTCGGCATCGGCAGGCGCGGTCTGCGCGTTGGCCAGCGAGATCGCGCAGAGCAGGCCCAGTGGCAGGGATGCCCGTGCCAGCGCCGGGGAGATTGAAGACATCAGTGGCTTCTCAATGCGGAAAGGGATTCAGATGCGCAGGAGGTGAGCGTGCGCAACGGCGGTAACAGCGCCGTTGCACCGGCAAGGCAGTTGCGTGCGCGCGCATGGCGTTGGCCACGCGCGCTGGCCAGAGGCAGGAAAGACGTCGTCATCACTGTCGCTTCGTCGTCGCAGCATCGAGGCGGGCGCGCTGCTCGATGCTCAGCTCGCCCATGCCGACCACCTGCACCACGCTGTCTGGGTCGTAGCGGTCCTCGTGCTTCGGCGGTGCCACGCTGCTGGTTTCGCTGCCGAAGCCCAGCACCTGCACGCTGATGGTGGAGGGACGGGTTTGCTGGGTCTGGCGCTTGACCATCTCCTGCGCCGCCTGCACCGCGGTGTTCGCCGCCGCGCTGGCCGAGGTCAACGCACTGACGTTGACCGCCGCGACCACCGGAATGCCCACTGCCTTGCCCTGCACCTGGATGTTGTCGGCATTGAGCACCTGCAGCGCGGCCAGGTTGACGTTGCCCGAGACGCGGATGCCGGCCTCGCCTGCATCGATGGTGCCCAGCGGCGCGATCAGGTCGATGTCGCCGGGCGGAATCTCCGCGATCGGGTTGAGGGTGGCGATGCCCGCACCGGTATTGGGGGTGTTCGGCGACAGCGCGACGTTGCCGACGGTGTCGTAGACGCGGCGCTGCGGGGTGTAGACCACCGTGGTCTTGCTGCCGCGGCCGGCATTGATGTCGCCCTCGGCCGACCACGCCAGGATGTTGCCGCCGAAGGTGGTGAAGATGCGGCTCTGCCCGAGCAGCAGGCTGCCGCGCGAGTAGATGTTGATGTCACCCTCGCCCTGGGTGAGCACACCGGAACCGGCCCCCGGCAGGAAGCCACCATCCACGCCCACCAGGGTGCGACCGCCGGGCACCAGCAGATGGATGTCGCCGCCGAAATCGGTGTGGATACCGGCGTCGTTGACACGGTAGTAGCGCACCCCGGTGGTGGGGCGGCCGGCGGCAATCCAGTCCGCTTCGCTCAGGTAGGTCTGACCCGGCTTCGGGCGCCGGCCCGCCGCCGATTCGAGCACGCCCTCGTAGTACAGCGCACTGCTGAACATGGTCAGGTCGCCCTGGTAGGCGATCTCGCCCCCCTTGGCATCCTTGGTCGGCAGCAGCGTGGCGATCGCCTCGCGGCCACGCAGATAGCTGCCTTCGCGCGGTCCGTCGACGGCGGTGTACTCACGGCCGGCGGCCTTCAGCTCCGCGTAGTACACGTTGCGCAGGAAGGCGCTCTGCTGCTCGGCGGGCAGCGCGGCGAAGAAAGCCTGCGCGTCCATGCTGGCGGCGTCGAAGTGCAGGCCGCGTCCGTTGGCACCTCCGAAGCGGCCGGTCAGCCAATTGACCAGGTGCAGTTGGCTCTCCAGCTTGAACTCCCGGGCGAGGTCGCGGCTGGCGGCCGTGCCGCCGCTGGCCACCGCCGTGGCGTGCGCCTGGTCCAGGGCCTGCTGCTGTTGTGCCAGGAACGCGGCGGCACCGGCCTCATCGCCGCCGTAGCCGAACTGCGCCTGCAGCCATTGCGCCAGCGACACCGCGCCGCCGTAGACACGGACCACCTTGCCGTCCTGATCGCCCAGCGCGCGGCCGGGATCGGCGAGGTTGGCCGCATCCAGATAGCGTGCGGCGAAGGCGTTCCAATCCGCGCCGTGCTCGCCAAGACCGGCCGCCACCGCGATGCTGGCGCCGCTGCTGCGGTCGCCGGGCGTGGCGCCGGTGACCGGTCCCAGGCTGCGCAGTTCGCCCTTGTCGGCCATGTACACGTCGCGCCCGGCGCTGATGTCGAGCAACCCTGGGCCGGCGACGTAGAACGTGCTGAAGCGGATGTCGCGCCCGGCCTGCACGACCGACACGTCATCGGCACTGGTATGCACGATCAGGTTGCCGCGTGCGGTACCGCTGGCGATCGCCGTGGGCCGGGGCTCGGCGGCAGGATCGCCGCGGTTGATGGTGCCCATCCAGCCCAGCGCACCATCGGCATTGCCAAACACCGTGCCGACGTTGTCGAAGGCACCCAGCGGAGTGCCCGAGTTGACGATGTCCCGGCCGGCACGGATGGCGACGGCACCACCACCGTCGTACCAGGTGTTGGTGATATTGGTGGTGACACCGTTGTTGAAGACGCCGTACTGGGTATCGACCACGCTGCCGCTGCGCAGCCCGACCAGGTCGCCGTGGAGCGCGTAGTAGCGCGAAGGCGTCTGGCCCACGTGCACGTAACCGGACGCGGTCGGCGAAGTGAAGGAGAACAGCGGATAGATCTGCAGGGAGCCGTTGGCGCGTTCGCCTGAGATCAGCACGCTGGGCGCTAGGGCGCCGGTACTGACGTTGTGCAGGAATTGACGCCCGTACCACATCTCCTGCCCCAGCCCGACGAAGCCGGGATTCCAGGGATTGGGCAACGCGGTCGGGTCTGCGCCGGAGGTGCCGAAGCCGGTGCCGTTGGCGTAGATCGAGCCGGCCGCGAGCAGTTCCAGTTGACCGGTGCCCTGTGCGTCGAACTGCCCGTTCACCGGCGACGGCGCCAGTACCACGCCCGCCACGAAGTCCTCGTTGTTGGTGCCGGCGGTCGGGGCCGTGCGGGCGCGACCGTAGTAGATGCTGCCGCTGGCAGCCACCGCGCGCAGGACCGACGGATACACGTGATTGCCGTCGGTCGCCCGGGCGTCGGTGCCAGCGTTGCGGTCCTGCATCGCCAGCGACGGCGTCAGGTTGCCGCCGGCGGCCATCAGGTCCACCGCGGTGGACGGGGTCCACAGCGAGAACCAGCTCCAGCCGCCGTCCTGGTAAGTGTTGCCGCCCACGCTGAAGGGGGTGCCATTGTTGAACTGGGCGACGCGCCCCGGATCGGAGACGGTGCCCAGCACCAGGTCGCCACGCGCATCCAGACGGGCGCCGGCATCACCGAGCACCAGCACCGGCCCACCGGCTGCGGTAGCGGCCGTTGCGGTGTACACGTCATAGGGACGCGACTCCTTGGCATCCTGGCGCTTTCCGTAGCGCAGTTCCACACCACCCACAGAACCGGCTTCCAGCCGCAGTGCCCCGCGCAGGTTGGTGAAGCTGCCGTTGACGTCCAGTCGCTGCGCGTCGTTGACGGTGATTTCGTTGGCCACCGGGGCGCTGTTGCTGCCCGTGAACGAGCGCAGCGCGGGGTCGGCGTTGAGGCCGCCGCCGATGCGGATGTCCAGATCGCCGCCGCCGGTCTGTACCAGCGCGCCATCGGCGCTGACCCTGCCGGTGCTGGCAACGGTCAGGTTCAGGCCCGCGCTGCGGGTGATGTACGCCGCGCCATGGTCGCCGCGGCTTTGCAGCATGCCCGCATCGCCGCCCGCCTCCAGCAGCAGGTTGCCACCGCCGAGCGTGCCGAAGCCGGTGAACCCGATCAGCTGCGGCATGTTGACGAAATTGTTGTCGTAGTTCGCGTTGTCGGGTGCGGCAACGTACGTGCCGAAGTTGATCCACCATGCGGTCGGCAGGCCTTCCGCACCGGTCTGCACGCTGCCGGTACCCTGTCGCCACAGCCAGTTGCCCACCGATGCGCTGGTGCTCAATCGCGGTGTGGCGATTCCCAGCGCTTCCGTACGCGTCAGCGCTCCATGACGCCCGATGCTGTCGCCCGAGATATTGCCACCGGCGCGCAGCAGCAGGTTGCCACCTGCTTCGGGATACCACGCCTGGTACAGGCTCTGGCTGCCGCCATCGACAAGGTGCTCGAACACCTCGCCGGCATCTCCCAGCACGCTGTTTCCAAGCGGATTGGCATTGCCGGGTGCGACGCGCGCGCGCGCCTGATTGTACGGATCGCCCCCGTTGCCGGCCAAGGCAGCCGACGGAGTACCGGCGGTGTAGACGCCATACAGCGAGGTGGTGGCGATGTCCTTGCCGGAGACCAGACGCAGGTCGCCGGTACCAGTGCGCACCACGCTGGGCAACTGTTCACGCCCGGGCAGTGTCCTGAACTCGGTGTCCGGCGGAACCTCTGGCGAGTCGATGGCAGCCAGACCGTCGAATCCAAGGTCGTTGAGGTTCTCCGGGCCACTCCAGATCAAGCCCCACATCATCAGCTCGGAGATTTCATCGGCGGTGAATGTCGCACCCGCGACCGGCACGAAGCTGAGGATGTACTCGCCGAAGAATCCCATCACCATCTGTTCAAACGTGGCCACATCTCCCCACATGTACGTCGCCGGCGAGCCGGTCCCGGGAATCTCCACCACGGCGCCACCCTGGCCGTAATGCGGATCGGACAGGCGAACGCTGCCGGTGCCGGCGGAATCCACCGTCAGGCGATCCGCGGCGGCCATATCGGCGCCCGCCACCAGGCTGATGTCCCACGATTGCGACCCGGCCGCCAGCATCGGCGCCAGTGCCCAGATGCGACCCTGGTTGCCATCGGCGTCCACCGGTCGCAGGTTCACCGTGGTGGCGTCGCCAGGCAGCTTGACCTCGGTGTCGCTGGGAATGAAGGCGCCCTTGGCCAGGCCCAGGTCAGCGGCCAGGGTGACCAGATTGCCGAGTGGCGACGCCGGCAGGGCCACCCCGGCCGGCCAGGTCATCGCCGCGATGCGGGCGGCCAGCGGCAGGCGCAGGCCGGCCGACAGACGCGCGCCCTGCGGCAGCGTGACCGCATCGGCCAGGACCGTGCCTGCCGCATACAGCAGCGCACCGGAGGCATCGTGGACGGCCGCGCCCAGTACGGTGCCCTTGGCCAGCGCCAGCGGCAGCGCGAGGCGGGCGTCGGCGGGCAACAGGGTGCCGGCGGCCATCTGCATGTCGCCGATGGGCAGGTCGTAGTTGAGCACCTTGCCCGAATTGAACACGGTGCCGGCGGCAAGCGTGACCAGGCCCCCATGCGGAACCACCACGTCGCTGCCGAACAGCTGGCGGCCGGCGGTGAGGTACCAGCCGTTGTCGTCGAACGTGGTGCCCAGGCGACTGCCATCGAAACCATCGCTGATGCTGCCGAACACCTCCAGGTCGCCCTGCGCGCGCAGCACCAGCGCACCGGCCTCACCGGAGCCGCGCACGCCGGTGCGCTGGCTGCCGGGGTTGAGGCTGGCGTAACGGTGCGCCGAAAGATCCAGATCGCCATCCACGTGCAGATTGCCGTCTGCATTCACCGCCAGGTCGGCCACGACCTCCACGCCCGGGCGCAGGTGGAACGCGTCGCCGTACGCGCGCAGGCCCGCCAGGCGCTGGTCGACCAGTGCGCTGTTGGCGAGTGCGGCGTCGATGAAGGTCGTGCTCTGGGCATGCAGGCGGTCCAGGTACGCCTGGTCGATGACCTGGTAGCTCTCGCCGCGGGTGCTGGCCTCCGTGCCTGCCGCTGCGCTGTTGTCGGTGATGAAGGCATTGAGCTGGATCGTCTTCGCACCGTCGATGCTGATCGGGCCGCCGGTCGCGATCGCCACGTCGTTGCCGCCCACGCGCGGCGCGTTCAGCGCCACCGTGCCGACATTCCTGCTGCTGCCGGCCACGCGCAGGTCCATGCGTGCGCCACTGGCGATGGCCAACGTGCCACGGCCCGAATCGATCTCGATGGTGGCGCGGTTGGGCGCATCGATCGCCGCCCCGTAGCTGTCGCGGCGCAGTACGCTCGCGCTGGCATCCAGCACGGCCGCGCTGCCGAGGGTGACGCCATTGCGCGCGGCCAGACGGATGCTGCCGGCCTGTTCGCCACTGGCATCGACGGTGCCGTTGACCCACAGCTGACCGTTGTCCAACGCGATGTTCACCTCACGCGCCACCACTTCGTCGCCCAACGCAAGATCACCCTCGCCGATGCGGAAGCTGCGCCCGCCGGTGACGCCATCGCGGGTCAAGCGCGAATTGAGCCCACTGAAATCGTTGATCCCCTGCCCGTGCAGGTCGATGCGCCCGGCGCTGTACGGCACCTCGGTGCCACCGGCGTCGTAATGCCCACTGCTGCTGCCCAGCAGCTGGCCGGCCAGATCGAGGGTGCCTGCGGCGGCGTGTGCAGTGAACGTGCCGGCGCGGTTGTTCTGCGCGGCCAGGCTGATCTTCGCGCCGCTGTCCTGCTGCACGTCGCCCTGCCGGCTGTCGATCAGCACGTCACCACCCCAGCTGTACTTGGCGGTGTCGAAGAAAGCGATGCGGCGGCCGGCGAGGTCCAGCTGCGCGCCATCGGCGAGGCGCACGTCGCCCTGCGCCGCGAGGCGCAGTTTGCCGCTGGGCAGCAGCACGGCGGTGTCCAGCAGCAGGCTGCCGTCGCGGCTGTCCAGCGCGATCTCCGCGCCCAGCGCGGCGGCCAGGGTCGCGTTGTCGGGCGCGACGGGCGCGCCGTTGCCGGTGACATGCAGGTTGCCCCCGGTGGTGATGGTGTTGACCGACCCGGCTGCGCCGGTCAGCAGCGGCGTGTTGAGGAACAGCTCGCCGCCACTGCGGGCATAGGAGCGGGTATCCGCATTCCAGTCACCCTGGGTTTCGAAGATGCTCAGGCTGCCCTTCTGGTTGGCGGTCACGCGGCCGCTGGCGTTGAGGTGCACGCCGGCGAAGCCCAGCGCAAGGCGGTCCTGCGTGCGTACGGTATCCGGCTGGGTACGCGGGCCGTAGCCGAACACGATGTCGCGGGCATCCACCACCAGCTGGCCGTGGCCGGTGCCCGGGCCGTCGGCGACGATGCTGCCGGCCGGCGCAAGTGCACCGCTCCAGATCAGGGTATCGGTGTGGATGCGGGCCACGGCATCGGCATCGCCATAACCGTAGATGGCCGGCGTCCCCAGCACCAGCTGCTGCAACGCCGATTTGCCGGTGACTGCATCGTAGGTGGACAGCGATACATCGCCGTAAAAGTTGACCGACTCGCGTGCGGTCAGCGACAGCGCTTCCAGTGCCGGCGCGCCGACGCTGGTGTCGCCCAGCAACAGCCGACTGAGCACGTCCTGGTTGAGCGTCATGCCGGCCGGCAGCGTGCCGCGCGCGGTGGCGTCGGCGATCGCCTCGGCACTGCCGACGTTGATGCCACCGACCGCCAGTGCCAGGTTGCGGGTGCCATAGCGCACTGCATCGCCCAGCACGAAGCGGTTGTCGGTCGCGGTGGCGATGGTGCCTTCGGAGTACAGACGGGTCGTGCCCGCGCATCCGCTGAGCACGGCGCAGGCGCCGATCTCGATCGCGCCGGCGCCGTTACCCTGGCCGTCGACCGCTTCCGGCGCCAGCAGGTTGATCTGGCCGTTGGAGACGGCCAGCAGCGCAGAGCGGCCCGGCGTATAGATGTAACCCTGCGCGGCGTCATAGGCGGCGGCGCCCTGGCCCAGCGTGTTGATGCCCGCGCCCTGTTCCAGGGTGATGCCACCCGCCTGGCGGCCAGTCATCAGGAAGACCTCCGCCGCCTCCAGCTGCGCACCGGCACGCATCACGATGCTGTTGCTGGACCCGCCGCCATCGATGTTGATCACGTTGGCCGACTGCAGCGAGCCGTTGGCCGGATTGGCGTAGGTGCTGCGCAGGCGGCCGCCGATTTCCAGGCGCGCTGCGCCGACCCGGTTCAGCGCGCTGGCATGCATGGAAATACCCGCGAAGTCCTCGGTCGCTTCCGTGCCGTCGGCGAGAATTTCGTAGTTCGTTGCATTGAACAGACGCGCGACCGAACCGGTGCCCGCCGTGGCGGGAACATCCAGCACCGTGGCGTTGAACCGCAGCGAAGGCAGGTCCAGCGAGCCGGCCACATCCGGGCTGGTCACCATGAAATTGACCGCCTTGGCGTCGCGTTCGAGCAGCGGGCGCGGCGCCCCCTCGCGCATGGCCTGCTGCAGCGCGAAGGTGGCGTAGCTGGTTTCGTTGTACTGCGAATAGGTGCGCAGGGTGTCGGCGGCGGTCACCACCCACTGCGTGGGGAGCGTGTCGCTGCTGCCGGTGTTGGCGATGCTCTGCCGCGCCGAGGTGCTCCACGAGCCGTTGCGCATGGCCTGGGTAGTGCCGAACGCGGTGGCACTGCCGGCAAGGCCGTTGCGTTCCACGCGGAAGGCACCCGGCAGCAGTGCATAGCTGGACGGCAGCAGCGTATAGGTGCCTGCCGGCAGCCCGGGGATGCCGGCGCCGAGGGTGATCTGCTGGCCGATGGCCGCATCGCCGGCACCGCGCTCGGCATCGAGCGGAGCCTGCCCAGCCTGTACCCCGGGCAGGATGGCGTATACCGGGTTGGTGGACAGGCCCGGCAGCGTGAACCCATCGCGGTCCATCTGCACCAGCGGGTTGAGGCGCGCATCGGTGGAGCCACCGCGACCGGAGAGGAACGCCGCGCCGGTCAGCTCGCCGCCGCCGGACAGATCCAGCACCGCGCCGGCCTGGGCGTTCACCGCGTGCGAGCGGAACTCCACCGCCGGTTCACCGCCCACGCCCTGGTAAGCCACGTCGACGCCGTTGTAGTTGTAGACCAGCCCGTCGACCGTGCCGCCGTAGGGCATCACCAGGCCGTTGGCGCTGACCGAGGTGACGCTGCCCGGCAGCAGGTTGACCACGCCGGTGTAGCCGGTGCCATCGGCGCGCCCCAGAATGATGTTGCCCAGCGGTGCGCGCAGTACCCCGCCCTGGTTGATGGTGGCGGCACTGAAACGCATCGTGCCGAACACGCTGTAGGGCTGCGGCGGCAAGGTATTGCCGATGCGCTGGATGTCCAGCATGCGGTCCGGATCCAACTCCGTCGTGAGGGTGCCCCATTCGTTCAGCAGGGTCCGCAGGCCCACCGTGACATTGCCGCTGCCGTAGATCTGCGCCGCCGCCAGGGTGGTGTCGCCGGGCGAGAACAGGTCGGCCTCGCGCAGGCGCAGGTCGCCCTGACTTTCGATGCGCACCGCGCCGAACGCGTCGCGCTTGACCGCCAGCGGGTCGACCGCGTTCTGCACGATTTCACCGTTCGCGCCGAAGCCGACCATGCCCACCACATCGACCAGACTGCCTGCGAGCGTGATCGACGCCGCGTCGGCGAGCGCGGCCACGCCCAGCGAACCGGACGCCGGGCTGATATTGCGCGAGCCGGTGACCGGGTTGGGCATGATGGTGTTGTCCGGCTGGCGGCGCGCCGAGCCGGCCAGGCGCAGGTACGGTGCGGCCAAATGCACCTGGCTGTCGCGCGTGGCATCCGTGGAGAGCCCCAGAGCGCTGGCCGTGAGGTACAACGCCTGGCGCATGTCGAGCGCTACATCGCCATCGAAGCTCAGCAGGCCATTGACGTACAGCGAAGCGGTATCGAAGCCACCGGCCTGGATCGCGTCCACGCCGTAGCGGGCCTTGCCATAGACCAGGGTTGGATCGAGCTCGCCGGCGACGGCCTCCGTGCCCAGGCCGCTGCCGCTGTAGTGCTGTTCGATCACCAGCTCACGCGGGACGCGCACGCCGTCGGCGACCTCGATGCCCTTGCCGCTGAAGCGCTCGACCGGCCCGTAGATCGGCGTTTCAAGATTCAGCGCCAACGTGCCCCCGCGCGCGCCGCTGCCACCGGCGGCGGCATGCAGGGTGCCGTCGACGAACAGCCCATTGCTGGCACTCAGCGCGATGATGCCGCCGTGGCTGGCAATGGGGGTCGTGCCGAGATCGGGCAGGTCCAGCACCGCCTGCGCACCGGAGGCGTCCAAGCGGGCGCCCTCGCGCACCACCACGAATGCATCGATCGCCGGGAGGTTGCGCGATGCGAGGTCATGCCGTGCGCCGATCTCGATCGTGCCGCCCGCCAGCACCTGGCCGTGCCGACCGCCGGCTTCATCCAGGGCCGTATAGGCCATGCCGGACACGTCGAGCACGGCCTGCTCACCGATCCAGATCGAGCGCGCGTTGGGCGTGCCCTTGGGCAGGTTGAGCAGACTGCCTTCGCCCAGGTCACCGCCAAGTACCGTGATGCGTCCACCGCGGGCCTGCAGGGCACCATCGAGGGTGATCTGTGCGTTGCCGGTCAGGGTGATGGCCTGGCCGGGATCGACGTTGATCCGGCTGTTGCGGCCGATCTCCAGGTCGGCCGCGTTCTGCGGCGTGCCGGCGGTCAGTGACAGCCCGGCGCCCTTGCGCAGAATGACCTCGCCGCTTTTCGGATCGTCCTGCTGCAGCGGTGGCAGCCAGACCGACAGGGCATCGGCAGGATCGGCACCGGTGGCCAGCGCACGCGCGGCAGCGAGGTCGACCTGCAGCAGCGGCATCGCCACGTCCAGGTGCGCCCCCTCGACCACCTTGACGCCATCGCGGCCCACCACGTTGTACTGCTTGAAGCCGCTCTGGAACAGACCGGTGTCCAGCGCCAGGAACGACTGCACCGGCACATCGCGCTGCCAGACCGTGCCGACCGGCAGGCGGGTGCCGGCCGGGACCGTGACCGCGGCAGTGGCCACGGTACCGGCGACATAACGGGAGGTCTGTGCCGGAATCGGCAGACCACCGGGGAATACATTGGCCGGCACCACATAGCCGGCCGGCAGGTCGGTGATGGTCCACAGGGTGGTGCCTGCCGGCAGGATCTCGCCGGCGGACCGGACCGGGCCGTAGTCGGCCAGCTGCACGGCAGCCGGCAACAGCCACGGTGCCTGGGTGGTCACCGGCTTGGTGCTGCTGACCTCGGGCCGGATCGTGAGCGGCATCGGTTTGCCGCCGGCCACATGGGTAATGGTGATGGAGAAGCTCAGCGGGATCACGTCGCCCGGCTGGAGCGTGACGTCGGCGGCCAGGCGTACCGGCAGCGTGCTGGCCTGGCCGGCGGCCAGCTGCTCGATCGCATCCGGCACGTCGCCGCCGATGCTGACCATCGTGCCGTTCTCGATGTTGAGCGCCCCGCCGCCCTTCATGCCGTGGGCTCGGATGCTGCCATCCAGCGACAGCACGCCGCTCCCCATGTTCTGCCCTGCGGCCAGGGTGACGCTGCCGCCCTTGCCACCGGTTACATCGCCCTCCTCGCCCATGGCCGCACCGGAGGACACGTCGATCACGCTGCCTTTGCCCAGGGCCACGTTGCCGGTGCTGCGCACCGCCACGCTGCCGCCGTCGAGGAACGGCAGTCCGCCGATGGCCGCCGGGTCCTGCGCCTGGTTGGTCCACAGGCCACGCGCATCGAGGGTCACGCCATCGCCGACCAGCACCTGGTGCAGCAGGGTATCGCCGGGACGCGCGCTGATCGGCAGATCCTGCCACTCGATGCCGCTCGAGGTGCGCTGCACGACCATGTCACCCAGTGCGATGCTGCCGCCCCTGGCGCGCAGGTCGGCGTTGATGCGGACATCGCTGGCATGCAGGGCGATCGTGCCGCCCAGCGCAACCTCGAGCGCCTGGTCGACATCGATGCCGGCGTGCGCGTACACCTCCACGCCGCCGAAGCGCTGCGCGTTGAGCCAGGCCGCGTCCAGACCGATGACGCCGATGCCGGAGACACTGGCTGCATCGCCACCGATGGCCACATGTTCGGCCAATGCGGCCGGGCCGAAACGCTGCTGGCCGCTGTTTTTGTCGTAGTACGGCAGGTAGCTGCCGATCACCAGCTGACCCTGGCGTGCAACGCTGGTCTGTCCCTGCTGGTAGCCATCCAGCGCGGCATCGCGGGCGCGTTGCTGGCGGTCGCCCTGGAAGGTCGTGGTGTCCACGTCGCCCTGCAGCTGCGCTGCACGGGTGGCGACGATCAGCCGGCCGGCATCGCGGCCGACGGTGTAGCCGTTCTCCAGCCTGCGCTGCGGTGCGATCAGCGGGTTGTAGTAGAACTCGGTATTGCCCCAGCGCGCATGGGTATCTTCGAACCCGCGGTACAGCCCGCTGTAGAGCAGATCGCCCGGCGCGGTGGAGGCGTTGTAGAGCTTGCCGTCGGCGCCCTTGAGGTGGGTCAGGTTGACGTAGCCGGTCTGCACGTCCAGCGCGCCACCGGAGAGGTTGATGTTCGAGCCACGCTGCGTGGTCACGTTGCCGCCGGAGAACTGCACGGTCCCGCCCTGCGCCGACCACTCACCGATGCCGTGGCCGGTCACCCCGAGGTAGCCGCCGACTTCCAGCAGGCCACCGGCGGTGTACCAGCGATCGGTCTCATAGCCGTTGGTGCCGGCCGGAACCAGGACCAGGTCGCGGCGGTCAAGCCAGATGTTCCTGCTGTTGAGCGATTTGTCGTCACGGTTGAGCGCGGCGTCACGCTGCTCGTTGCCCTGCACGTTGATCTGGACGTTGTTGGCCTCCATCGCGATCTTGACCCCGACGTAGCCGGCCACGTCCAGGCGCGCGCCCTGGCGGACCTCGCTGTCGGCGGCGTCGACGAAGATCTGCCCGCCCGTCGCCAGCGTCAGGCTGTCGTCATCGAAGGCGACCTTGCCGCCGGTACTAACCTGCACCAGCGACTGGTCGCGGCGATGGGCGATACCGTCGCCGACCTTGTCCGATTCCTGCACCAGCGTTTCGCGCTGGACGTCCAGCGCGGTGGTGGCGCTGGCATCGAGCACGATCGCGGTGGTGCTGCCCTGGTCCAGCAGGACGCTGCCGGTGGTATCGGCACGTTCGTTCTGCAGATGCACGGTGCCGCGGGTATGCACCGAGCTGGTCGACACCACTGCACCCTGCTGCCGCACGTCATGGCCGGCCAGGGTGATGTCGCCGGTGCTGGCCTGGATCAGGCCGCTGTTGCTGACCACGCCACTGGCGGTGGCCACGACGGCATCGGCTGCCACCGGCTTGCGCAGCGTGGTGACCACGTTGCCACGGGTGGTGGAGGTCTGGTTCTGGTCGGTGCCCATGCCCTTGCGGATCACGAACGCATCGCCGGCGGCCAGCGTGGTCTGGCCATTGGCGGTGGTGATCTGGCCGTGGTTGTCCACCTGGCGGCCGAGCAGCAGCACGTAGCCGCCGCCTTCGGTGACCGAGGTGGGCACCGCCGTGGTGATCTGCGCACCGCGCTCCACCACCACGTCACCGGTGGCCGCACCATGGGCGAAGCCGTTGGTGGTGGTGGTCAGTTCGTTGCCGAAGGTCGGGATGAAGGCATTGCCCTGCGCGTCGCTGTACAGACCCTTGCGGAACTGCGCGTCGCTGATGTTGACCGCCGAGGCGGCCAGGTTCTTGACGTTGACCTGGCTGCTGCCGTCGAACACCACGCCATTGCGGTTGACCAGCATCACCGTGCCCTGGCCCTGGATGCGGCCGAGGATCTGCGACGGGAGCGCATTGGGATCATTGACCCGGTTGAGCAGCGACCAGCTCGCCTGCTGGTCGAAATCGACCACGGTGTTGCGGCCGACGTTGAAGGTTTCCCAGTTGAGGATGGCCTTGTCGCCGGTCTGGGCGATGCTGACGGTGGTGGTGCCGTCCTTGCTGCTCTGGGTCGGGGCGCTGGCGTTGAACCAGCCGCGCGTCAGGGTGTCGTCATCGATCTTCAGCCCGCCCTCGCCCAGGCCATCGGGCACCTGGCCGGCGCGCAGCCGCGCGGCATCGCGGGCGGTCTGCTGCATGCGCTGCTGCATGGCGATCGCCTGCGCGGCAGTGTTGAGGTTCTCCAGCGAGGTCTTCAGCGTGTCGCGGGCCTGCTGCGCCTGCTGGTCGGTACGCACCAGGTTGGACGGCATGCCGTTCGGCAGGCGGCCGGTCTGCGCGGCGGTCTGCTGCTGCACGCCCTTGTTGGCGAACCATGCCGGACTGAAGGCCTGCTGCGCGTTGACGCCCGCCGCGACGCCACCGGCCATCAGCAACACCGCGATGGCCTGCGACAGCGCGCGCACCTGCGGCACCTGCGGGGCCGTGCATCCGATCGAACCGCTCTGCTGCTTCACCATCGCTGTCACCCGTCGCAATATCGTTCGCTGATAAGGGCAAGCGCGTGCTGCCGTCCTGCAGCGCGATCCCGTCCATGGCAGGAGCGAGCGTGGCAGTGCAATGCGTTGCGCTTGTTACGAGGGATAAGACGGGGGCAGGTGACAACGACTGAACCGTTGCAACAAAAAATTCATCTGCGCACGCGCCGCTCAGCTCAACAGCACGACGCCGCCGGGCATGCTCACCACCTTTGCGCCATAGGCATCGCGCACCAGATCGATGAAGGTATCGATACGCGCCAAAGGGATGCGCGCCTGTACGCGCCGTGCCGGCAATGCGCTGCCGGTCAGCACGATACGGCCGGTGCGGTAGCGGTTGATTTCGTCCACCACGTCCTGCAGCGGCTGATCATCGAAGACCAGCCAGCCGCGCCGCCAGGCGTCGATGGTGTCGGCCGCGACCGGCGCCACGGAAGCGATCCGGTCCGCCGTCAGGCGTGCCTGCCAGGAGGGCTGCAGCACCACGGTACGCGCGCCCCGCACCAGTTCGGCTCGCCCGGCCAGGCAGGTGATGCGGATGTCGCCACCGATGCAGCGCACGTTCACCCGCGCACCCGGGGCCGGCATCAGTCGCGCACCGTCGACACCGATCACGAAGCTGGCAGCGGCCGAGGCCGGCACCGCGAACTGGGCTTCGCCCTGGCTCACCACGATCCCGGCCGAGCCATCGGCGGGACGGCGCATCGTGGTGCGCGCGGCCATGGCCACGGCCACGCTGCCGATGCTGAGGTCGCGGCGCTCGCCGGTCGCGGTGCGGTAGTCGGCACCCAGCGCGTCCAGCGCCGGCCACAGCCCCAGCGGCGACTGCACCGCTACCCAGCCGACCGCGGCGGCAGCGGCAGCGCCGCCCAAAAACGCACGTCGGCCTGGATTGAAACGACGGGGGCGCTGCCGTACCGGGAGGACGGTTGCGGATGCGGGCAGCGGCACGCCGGCGTTCGGCACCGTGGCCTCGGCCGGACCCGTACTGGCCTGCAGCGCCGGCGCCAGCGCCGACCACAGTCGGCGCGCCCGGGCGAAGGCCACGGCATGACGGGGATCCAGCGCACGCCAGCGTCGGAACGCGTCCGCGTCGGCAGCCGTCACCGGGCCGGTCTGCAGGCGCAGCAGCCAGTCATGCGCTTGCGCCTGCACATCAGCGGGCGATGGGGATACGGAGGTCTTCATATCAGTCATGACGGTTTTCCCGCCCCGGGACCGAAACGCTGCACCAGCGGCCGGTCCAGCCGTCCTGCGCAATGCTGCAGGGCTTTCTTGAGGTCCTTGCCGACCATCCGTGAGGAGACCCCGTGCTGGTCGGCGATGGTATCGATGGGCTGCTGGTCGATACGCGCGGCGATCAGGATGGCGCGCTGGCGCTCGGGCAGCTCGCGCAGGGCATCGGCCAGCGCCGCGAGCTCGGAACGCCCGTGCGCCACATCGGACGGGTCCAGGTAATCCGGGGCTTCATCCATCAGCGCCTCCACCTCGGCACCGGTCAGCACCCGGCCGTGGGCGATGCGCTGGTCGGTAGCGGCATTGACCGCCATGCGGAACAGGTAGGCCACCGGGTTGCGCTGCGGCTGCGTACTGCCCATGCGCTCCACCCGCAGCCAGGTCTCCTGCAGCGCGTCCATGGCCAGGTCATCCGAGCCCAGCCGGCGCCGCAGGCGTTTGCGGAAGGCTTCGTAGTGATCCAGGAACAGGGTGCGCAGACCGGTCATCAGCGGGCCCGGCACGGCGGCGTCGCGCCCGGTGTTTCAGGCAGCAACAGCAGCGTGATGGGTTGTGGCAGGCCAACCGGAAGGCCGGGTAACGGCAGGTCGCGCAGGCGACTGACGATCGCCGTGTCGCGTGCCAGGTCACCGGTGGATTCCAGCAGCTCCGGTGCGCGGATGCGTTGATCCCGTTCGGTCAGCCAGAAGCGCACGCTCGCCCGGTAGTCACCCGGCCGCGTCAATGCCGTGCCGCACAGCGCCTGCTCCAGCGAGTGCTGGATCACCCGGGCACCGCGCTGGCGGGTCCGCTCGGGCAGGGACGGTGCACGCATGGGTGTGGCATCGGGCAGCACCTCGTCGGCGGCCACGGATCCCACCGGCACCAGGGTGAACGCACCGTTCTCCACGAAATGCGGAACGAGTCCGGTACCGCTCAGCATCCGCTGCAACGCGTCGCGCCGGGCGTACCGCCCCGACAGCGCGGTCGAACGCAGGCCACCCAACAAGCGGGCATCGATCAGTACCGCCACCCCGGTGATCTCCCCATACAACTGCAAGGCCTCCGGCAGCGGCTGCGCCGGAACATCGAACGTGTACTGCGTGTGCGCGGCATCGATGGCGTCCTGGGCCAGCGCCATCGCCGGCGGCCAGGTCATCGCGAGCAGGAGAAACAGCCAGCCACACGGGCGCAGAGAGTTCCTGCGCCGGCCGCCGATGCGTTTGCCTGCCCGCCCCTGTTGGTCATGCGCCCCGGTGTCATCAAACTGCATGCAAGACGCGCCAGCATCACAACGCCAAGCCGGTCACGTTAGGTCGGTTTCATTGCAGAGCGGTGACAGCCATGCCGGACCTTCGATCACTTACCGCAGCGGGCCTGTGCATCGCCCTGCTGGCCGTGCCCTGGGTCGCCCGCGCGCAGGCAGACCCAGCGCCGGCCTGCATCGAGGTGGAGGTCAACGGCGAGCGCATCCGTGATTACGATTGCTTCAGCCGGCTGCTCGCGCCTGCGCCGGCCTCGGCGGCACCCGTACAGGCACCCGGCTCGCTGTTGATCGTCCGCCAGCCGCCATCGGCGCTGGGGCTGGCCCATCGCGCGGCCACTCAGCAACGCATGGGCAACACCTTCGGCATATCCACCCAACCACAGCGTCCGCCCCCGCCGCCACCAGCGGTCAGGCCCGGACGATGACGCTCAGGGGATGGGCGTGTCGCCGGCCGCAGTGGGGATGAGTGAGAGCCCCAGATTCAACGGCTGGCGCATGTCCGGCGGTGGTGCGACGGGCAACGGCGCAGCACTGAGCAGCGCACGCAGCTCGGCATCTGCCGCGGCATCGCCCAGTGACGCGAAGCGGCTATCGATGATGTTGCCGGTGGCATCGATCCACAACGACACGGTCAACGCGGCACCCGGATCCTTGCGCTCGGCAAGACGGGCCTGCAACCGCTCCACGCGCGGATCGCCGGTGTTGCTCAGGCGCTGCGAGAGCGCCTCACCCGACTGCGCGGCATAGGCCATCCAGTGCGCAGGCGCGGCATCGGCGGCCGTCGCGGCGCCAGCAACGACCAGCCCACCCAACACGCTCCAGCGGCGGGCCCGCTGCCACCATCGGTGCAGCCGCTCTTTCCACCCATACGTATGTTCCGCCACTGCCGTCATGCTGCCCGTCCCCGAAATGGAACCGGGCCGCGCAGGGCGGCCCGGTGGGCGATTACTGTGCGACCCGTCCGTGACAGGACGATGGCGGGCGATGCCGCTCAGTACGATCCGTCGAAGGCGAAGATCGGCTTGCGCTGCTTCCACAACCCGGCGGTGAAGTCAGGGAACTCCAGCGTCTGGAAGCTGTTGGCGATGGACTGCTCGGACAACGGCGTAATCGCGCTCCAGGTGATCGCGTCGTAGATGTCGATCGGCATCGGTGCCTTGGCCTTGAGGGCCTCCACAAAGGCATGGATGACGAACCAGTCCATGCCACCGTGGCCGGCGCTGGCAGCGGTATCGGCATGCTGCTTCCACAGCGGATGCTCGTACTGGTCCTGGTAGGCCTGGAACGGTTCCCACTTGTGCGGCGGGCTGCGGCCTTCGATGTGGATGGACTGGTTCACATCCATCCACAGGCCCTTGGTGCCCTGCACGCGGAAGCCCATCGAGTACGGGCGCGGCAGCGAGGTGTCGTGCTGCAGCAGGATGGTCTCGCCGTTTTCGCAGGCCAGGGTGGTGGTGACGATGTCGCCGAGCTTGAAGGCTACCTTGGTGCTCGGGTGGGTGGTGCCACCGCTCTTGGCCACGGTGTACTCGTGCAGCCCACGTGCCTTGCTGGCAAATGCGTTGATGTGGGTGAAACGGTTGCCGCGATTGATGCCGGTGTACATCGCGCACGGGCCGATGCCGTGGCTGGGGTACAGCTCACCGTTGCGCTTCACCGAATGCTCGGTGCGCCAGCGTGCTTCGGACCAGCCCTTGGCACCGAACTCCACGCCGCTGTCATACGGCTGGCTGGGGTCGCCGGAATTGAACTTCACCCCGCGCAGGTCGTGCTGGTAGCCGCCCTGCAGGTGCACCAGTTCCCCGAACAGTCCCTGGCGCACCATCTGCAGCGCGGCCATCACGTCGCGGCGATAGCAGACGTTCTCCAGCAGCATGTACGGCGTGCCGGTGGACAGCTGGGTCTTGAGCACGTCCCAGTGGTCCTGCAGGGTGATGCCGGCGACCACTTCGCAGCCCACCGCGACCTTTGCCTGCATGGCCGCGATCGCCATCGGCGCGTGGTATTCCCAGGGCGTGGCGATGACCACGCCATCCAGGCCGCGCTGCTCGATCAGCCGCTTCCAGGCGTTGACGTCGCCGTCCTGACCATACGCCTTGGGCGCCGGCTTGCCGGCCTTGGCGACCATGTCCATGCCGCGCTTGAGCATGATCGGCTCGATGTCGCACAGCGCGACCACCTCCACGTCATCGCGGCGGACCAGTTCCTTCAGCAATACCTGGCCGCGCATGCCGGTGCCGATCAGGCCCAGCCGTACCTTGCGACCGCGCGCCCAGGCGGGCGTGTTCGGCAGCAGGCTGGTGGCGGCGACGGCCGCGCTGGCGGCGATGAATTCTCTGCGTTTCATGGACAGTACCTCGTGTGAAGATCGCGCCGGCCAGGACCGGCGCGAGGGGAGCATCAGAACTTGTAGCCGACGGTCAGACTGTAGCCGCGACCGAAGATGGTGGCGTAATCGCTGGAATCGCCGAGGAAGCTGTTCGGGTCATAGAACGGCAGGCGGTCGAAGAGGTTCTTGATGGTGAAACCGACGTTCCAGTGGGCATCCGGGCGCCAGGCCACGCTCAGGTTAGCGGTCCACCACGACGGGGCGCCATCGCACTTGCTCTGCTCCACCGGCAGGTAGCCGGCGGTGCAGGTCTGCGGGTTGTTGTCTTCCTCGTCGATCTGCTGCAGCGCCCACTTGGTGCCGCCCACGTAATTGACGAAGACGCTGGTGGTGACCTGCTTGTAGCTCCAGTCCGCGTTCAACGTGGCGCGCAGGCGCGGGTTGTTGTAATAGCCGACCAGGTCGCCGTAGTACCAGCCGCTTTCATCATCCAGGTAGGAACGGTTGCGGTTGGCGATGGTGGCGGCCACGCCGATGTTGAGGTTGCCCCACTCGCCCAGCGAGAAGCGGCTGCGGGCGTCGATGTCGAAGCCGTCGATCAGGGTCTTGCCACGGTTCTTGTACTGGCCCACCACGCTGGCCACGTTGCCCACGCTGTAGCCGGGCAGCGTGCCGGGACAGGCGACGCCGCTGGCCGGGTCGGCGCACATCGCCGCCAGCGCCGCCAGGTTGGCGCGGTCACTTTCGGTGATCGGCGAACGGGTGGAAGAGATGATGTCTTCGTCGCGGGTGAAATCCGGGGCAACGATTTCATTGCTGCGGTAGATGAACCAGTAATCGGCCGACACCGAGAGCCACTGCGTCGGCTCGTAGACAAAGCCGAGGGTGGTGATTTTGGCCTTCTCCGGCTTCAGGTCCGGGTTCGGCTGGGTCATGCGCGCCACGGTGCGGCTGCAGTCGGTATTGAGCAGGGACTTGCCCAGGTCCACGTCACCGCCGCGCTGCGACCGCAACAGCAGGTTGGCGATCGCGTTGGTCTCGTTGCAGCGCACTTCATCGCGGTAGCCCCCCAACTGGGCGAACACGCCGCCGTTGCCGGACTCGGCCAGGCTGGGCGCGCGGAAGCCGGTGGAGTAGGTGCCGCGCAGCATCAGCTGATCGAACATCTGGTACTTCAGGCCGATCTTCGGGGCCAGGTTGGCGCTGAAGTCCGGGTACTTGTCCACGCGCAGTGCGGCGTCCAGTTCCAGCTTCTCGGTGAGCGGCGCCACTGTCTCGGCGAACAGCGCATAGGTGTTGCGCTTGCCGTCGAACCACGAGCCGCCCTGCTGGGTGATCAGGCCGTTGGCCGCATCCGGGTTGCCCGGGGTGTAGAAGGTTTCGCGGCTGGCGTTGAAGCCGAAGGCCGCACGCACTTCACCGGCCGGCATCTGGAACAGCGGACCTTCGATCTTTCCGTCCAGCGTATGCAGGCGCGTCCAGGACTGGATGTCGAAGGTGGGGAACGCTTCGCGGATCAGCGCGGCGTTGGCCTCGCTGATCTCACCGAATTTGTACGCCGGGTGATCGGAAATGATGACGCGGCCGGTACCAGGATCGACGGAATACGGGCCGAAGGCCTTCTCGAAGCCGGCCAGGTTGACGTTGGTGGTCTGGTAGGTGACCGAGTGGCTGCCGGCGGTGGCGAAGGCGGTTTCCCAGTTCCAGTCGCCGACATCACCGCGCATTCCGGCCACCACCCGATAGCTCTGATCGGTGTTGCGCTGGCCGAAGTGGTTGGCGCCCACGTCCTGCAACAGGTACTGCAGGCCGACCACGCCGCCCATCAGTGCCTTCAGTTCGGGCGAGGCGTTGTTGTATTCGTTGTTCGGGCCCAGGTACGGATACAGGAACTGGTTGACCGTGGTGCCGGTATTGCGCGAGAACCAGCTGGTCGGGTTGCCGGTGGTGGTGCCGTAGGCACGCGGCGTACCGCCGTTGGCGGTCAGGTCGATGTCGGTGTACGTGGCTTCGGCGAAGGCTTCGGTGCTGTCGCCGATCAGGAAGTGGGCGTTGACGTAGGCGGTGTTGCGCTCGGACTTGGCGCCGGCGTCGATCTCGTTGTTCATCCACGTCTCCCAGATACAGCGCGGGCCGGCCGCTTCGCTGGTGAGTACGTTGTTGCAGCCCGGGGCGGCTTCCTGCACGCGGCGGCCGGTGACCGGATCGAAGGCGAAGTAGCTGCCCGGGTTGAACTCGCCCGGCTTGCTGCCGGTCCCCAGGCGCAGGTTGGGCAGGTAGTTCGGGTTGTTGACGTAGTACTGGTCGGGCCGCTTGTCGTAGAAGTCGCTCAGCGGAATCGCATCGCGCCGGTACAGGTTCACCGAGGCGTAGACGTTGTAGCGGTCTTCATCCAGGTCGCCGAAGCCGGCGGTGATGCTGCCCTGGTGTTCGCCGTAGGAGCTGATGCGCGAGGATTTGTCCGTGGTGAGGTTGATCTCTGCCCCCTGGTAGGAGCGTTTGGTGATCACGTTGATCACGCCGGCCACCGCATCGGTACCGTACACCGCCGAGGCGCCGTCGGTCAGCACTTCCATGCGTTCGATCGCTGCGGCAGGGATCGCATCGATGTTGACGAACTGGGTCTGGAAGCCGGCCGGCGCGCCGTAGTAGGACAGGCGGCGGCCATTGAGCAGCACCAGCGTGCCCTGTGCGCCGAGGCCACGCAGGTTGGCCTGCGAGGCACCATCCGAACCGGTGAACAGCGAGCGCGAGTCCTGCTGGCCCGGCCGCGCGGCGGGCAGGTTGTCGAGCACCTGCAGCAGGGTGCGCGCGCCCATGTTCTCGATGTCCTGCTTGCTGATCACCTGCACCGGCGAGGCAGTTTCCACATCACTGCGGCGGATGTTGGAGCCGGTCACCTCGATGCGCGACAGCTCGGTGGCTTTCGTATCCGGCGTTGCGTCCTGGGCGCTGGCACTGCCGACCACCGCAACGGCCAGGCCGAGTGCGATGGACAAGGGGGTGGCGGTGATGCGGCGATGGCGATGGCGTTCGGTCAACATCTTTGGCTCCTTGTTCGATCCGCAGCGTGGGGCTGGCGGTGGATGGGTGTTTTCGGGCAAACGTCCCCCGTGCCGCGGCCAGACGGCCGCAGACGGGAAACGGGAGAGAGCTGTTTTTCTGAAAGCGTGTTTCTTCGGTTACGGCGACACGATGCTGGCGGTATCGCCCTCCTGTCCGATCAGGGCGGCATTGGCCCAGTTGCCACAGACCTGCGCGGGTCGATCGCCCTGCGCCCCGAGCGTGCGCAGGCTCAGCCGCTGCAGGCCGCGCACGTCCAGCTCCGGTTTGACCACGCCGGGTGCGTTGACCAGGCCGCTGTCGTACAGCAGCCGACCGTCACCCCACACCTGGAACTGCATGCCGCCCGCGGTGCGGCACTGATCATCGATGCCCAGGTCGGCGCGCAGCAGGCGCCAGCTGCCCGTGAGTTCCAGATCAATCCGGCTGCTGGCATTGACGCCCAGGCCGCGGCGGAAATGCAGACCGTTCATGCGCATCTCGGACTGCCCACCCAACGCGTGGTCGGCAGCGACGCTGGCCTTCAACGGGGTCGGCATGGGCAGCGCGGAGAGATACAGCTGCTGCACCGGGCCTTCCGGCTGCGGATGCTCCAGCACGTGGAACGTGGACAGCACGATCGGGCCGACATCGCGCGGCTGCAGCGCATCCACCGCACGCGCCACGCTGCCCTGCGCCGCGGTCACCATCGGGTCGGCAGCGCTGGCACCGTCGCCTTCCGGGTTCTGCGTGCTCAGCACGCGGAAGCGCAGCAGGCGGCCTGCGTGGGCGGGGAAGTCGATCTGCTGCATGCCCTGCTGCAGGGTCAGGCGACCGCGCTTGATCGGTTCGCCCCACTCGCCGTTGCTGTCGGCCATGTAGATCTCGTAATCGCGGATCTGGCCGTTCTTCCAGTGCGGGTCGTTGCGCGGCGCCAGTTCGATGCCGTCGATCAGCTTGCGTTCGCCGAAGCCGAGCACCCACTCATGCGCACCGGTCTTGACCGCCTGGTTGCGCACGGTGCGGAACCACGTGGCCGGATCATCGTCGAAGGCTTTCTCCATCTCATAGCCCTGCTCCTCGGCCGGCCGGTTGACCACCAGCAGGCTGTCGGAGGGCAGCGCGCGGCCCAGTTCCGGTGCGGCCGGGAAGGCATCGTCGGCCGGTGCGGCGGCGATCGGCAGATCCAGCTGCAGCGTGAGTGCCTGGCGGATGTCGGTCGGCGCGGTGCGCACGTGCAGGGTGCCGCGGCGCTCTGCCGCATCGAAGTACCAGCCCTCGCCCGCACCTTGCCACGCTGCCTGGTCGGCCAGCATCGGCAGCGCGCGTCCGCCCAGCGTCACCGTGGCCGGGCGCTGGCGGCTGAGCACGCGCAGCGCATAGCGGCGCTGCGGCAGCTGGCCGGCGTACTGGCCCTGCACCGGATCGATGCGCACCTGCACCGGGCCAGTGCCCTGCGCCGGGGCCTGCACCGTGATCGCCTGCGTGCTCGATTCGCCTTTCTCATAGCGGCGGGTGGCGCCATCATCTTCGTACAGCGTGTACTGCGAGGTGCCTTGCGGGTACAGATCGAAGGTCACTTCATCCAGCGGCTTCTCACCGTCGTAGAGCATCGCCGGGTACATCGGGATGATGGCGCCGGCGCGCACGAACACCGGGATCGTGGCCAGATCGACCGGACGATCCAGCGAGCGCCCCTCGGCGCCGGCCTGCAGCTGGCGGCCATCCCAGTAGTCGATCCAGCGGCCCTGCGGCAGGTGGATGTCGCGGCGCCAGCCACGGCTCGCGGCCTGGCTGCGGTACACCGGTGCGATCAACAGCTCGCGGCCGAGCAGGAACTGGTACTTGTGCGCTTCGGTGTAGGCCTGCGGGTCCTGGGGGTAGTCCCACATCAGCGCGCGCAGCAGCGGTGCACCGCTGGTCGCTGCATCGTGTGCCAGCCCGTACATGTACGGGGTCATGCGCATCTTCAGCTTGAGGTAGTCGCGGTTGACGCTGCGGTAGGGCTCATCGAACCACCACGGGTGCTTGCGCGCATTGCCCGACCAGCCGGACATGCCCATCAGCACAGGGGTGAAGCTCTTCCACTGCAGGTCGCGGGTGAAGGTCTCGGCGCTGCCGCCAAAGATCGCGTCCACGTCGCCACTGGCGTAGGCCATGCCGGACAGGCCCGAGCCGATCAGGGTCGGAATGTGCCAGCGGATGTAATCCCAGCTGCTGCTCTGGTCGCCGGTCCAGGCCACCGCATAGCGCTGGATGCCGCCCCAGCCCATCACCGTCCACAGGAACGGGCGCGAATCTGAGTTGTCCATGATGCCGTTGAACGCGGACTGGTTGGCATCCATCGCGAACTGGTAGCCCTTGCCGGTCCAGGCCACGTCGAGCTTCTGCACGCGGCTGCCGGCGGTGCCCACTTCCCAGGCGATTTTGTCGACGCCGTTCTCGGTCCACAGGCCGGTCTTGAAGCCGTACTTCGCCAGCCCCTGCACGGTCTCGGGCAGCTTTTTGTAGCCGCAGCCGTAACCATCGTTGGGAAGGATCCAGCCCCCGGGCATGTCGTGCTCTCGGTACTGCCTGGCCACGCTGTCGACCACGTCGGGCGTGGTGCCGGTCGGGCCGTCGCTCCAGCCGTCGGGCACGCTGCCCGGCTTCTTGATGTTGTTGCCATCGTTGTAGCAGTCGGCGTCGCCATAGGAGAACGCCCAGCGCGGCAGCAGGCCGGCGCGGCCGGTCAGCGTGGTGTAACGGTCCAGCAGCGTATGCAGGCTCGGCCCGACGAAGTAGTACGCATCGAAGCGGTCCTCGCGGTGCAGCAGCGTGGCCTGGTCGGCCTGGCGCAGATCGTAGGTGCCGTCGCTCCACGTGTTGCGCAGCATGCCCCAGCCCCGCGAGCTCAACAGCATCGGCGCCGGGTTGGGGCGATCCCCCTCTTCCCAGCCACCGGAGTACGACACCTCCAGTTCGCGGCCCTTGAACTCGAAGCGCCCGTTCTGCTGGCCACCACCGTAGAAGTGCTCATCGCTTTCGCTGGAGAGCACCTGCACGCTCTGGTCCTTGTCCAGGTCCAGCGGCTGCAGTTCGCGCCACAGCGCGACGTCGCGGTCGCCCTCGCGGCGGACCAGCGACAGGCGCAATGGTTGGCGCTGGATGTGCAGGACCAGCGCATCGGTGCGGATGCGCACCTCGTTGGCATCCTCTTCCAGTTGGACGGCGACCTTCGCGGGCGGCTGCGGCAGCACGATCGGGGCGGCCTTGTCGCCGGCACCGGTCAGCGTGCCGTTGCGGCCGGCGCGCACGCGCAGGACGTCATCGCGCAGCAGGTCCACGCGCAGCGTGGCGCCGGTATCCGTGCTGAGTGTCCAGCCGGCGGTGCCGTCTTTGGCGGGGGCGGCGGTGATCGCACGGAGGTTGCCCACCGGCTCAGCGTGGGCGGTGGCAGCCAGAGCCACTGCGGTGAGCAGTGCGATCGTCAGACCAGTGCGTCGAAACCGGAAGTCCACCTTGCCCCCAAGCCCGCGGTCAGCGGGAAACTGAAACCAGTGCGGCCGACTCTAGGGCACGGTCTCGAAAGATGTCAACAAATTGCAAAGAAAAAGAAAGGATATTTTGGTATAAACGAAAGATTCGGCAACGCCGCGCTTTCCAAACCCCACCTGAATACGCATTTTTGGAGTGCTGAAACTGTGGTGCAACGCGGCATTCGCGCGCATCTCCCGCCGGTCAACCCCGAATGAAAGACGAAAACTGTGACCGACAGACCTTTTCTTTATCTTTCGATATTTGACATTTCGAAAGAAAACGCAGAAGGTGCGGTCGCCCAACAGGAATTGCGAATGGACGCTTCTCTGCTCCCTGATTTGCCCACGTGGCAGCGCCTCGGTGGCGCCTATACCGCCGAAGAAATCGCCCAGCAGCCCCGCTTGTGGGCCGCGCTGGCGAGCCTGCTGGACGCTGCGCAGGTACGCATCAATGGCTTCCTCGGGGAGGCCCTGCGCGATCCCGACCAGTTGTTGATCTTCACCGGCGCCGGCAGCTCGGGCTTCATTGCCGAGATGGTGGCCGACCAGATCAATGCGCAGTGGCCGGCGGAGGTGCGCGCTGTGCATACCACCAGCCTGCTGACCCATCCGGCGCTGTACCTGCGCCGCGAGCGCCCGACCCTGCTGGTGTCGTTCGGGCGCAGCGGCTCCAGCCCGGAGAGCGTGGCCGCGGTGGATCTGGTCCGCGACCAGGTCGAGCACGCGCGCTTCGTCGATATCACCTGCAATGCCGAAGGCGAACTCGCCAAACGTGGCCACGGCCGCAGCGATACGCTGTCGCTGCTGATGCCGCCGGCCAGCTGTGATCGCGCCTTCGCCATGACCAGCAGCCTGAGCTGCATGCTGCTGGCCGCGCTGAGTGCGTTCGACAGCGCCCCGTGGGCAGCGCGCCTGGAGCGTCTTCGCACGTTGGCCAGCCATGGCGAGCGTGCGCTGGATGTCTGGGATGCCGCGGTGGCGGCCTTGGCCCAAGCGCCGTATTCGCGCGTCATCTATCTCGGCAGCGGTCCTCTGGAAGCCGTCGCCCGCGAAGCCGCGCTGAAGGTGCTCGAACTCACCGCCGGCCGCGTGCTGGCACTGGCCAATACACCGCTGGGGTTCCGCCATGGGCCCAAGTCCACCCTCAACGGTGAAACGCTGGTGGTGATGCTGCGCAGCGCGCAGCCGCTGGCCCGCCGCTACGAGCAGGACCTGTTGCACGAACTGCGCCGCGACGGCATCGCCGGGCGGGTGCTGTCGATCGGGCCGGACGACGCGGACCGCGCCGACGGCGACTTCGTCCTGGCCGCACCTGCACTGCCCGATCCGTGGCTGGCCCCGCTGTGGCTGCTGGTGCCGCAGTGCTATGCGCTGCAGCGTTCGGCCGCGCTCGGCATGACCCCGGACAATCCCTTCCCCGACGGCACGGTCAACCGTGTGGTGCAGGGCGTGACCATCCACCCCCACGGCTGAGCACGCATGCAGACCTGGTATGGCATCGACATCGGCGGCACCAAGATCGAACTGGTCGCGTGCGACGCCACGCTGAGGGTGCACCACCGCCAACGCGTGGCGACGCCGACCCGCGACTACGCCGCGTTCCTGCAGGCGATCGTCGATCTGGTCGCCGCGGCGGATGCCGCGCTCGGCCAGCGCGGCCTGGGGGTCGGCATCGGCCTGCCCGGCGTGCGCGATCGCGTCAGCGGCCGCCAGCTCAGTGCCAACGTGCCCAGCCTGACCGGTCAGACCGTCGGTACGGACCTGCAGGCACGCCTGCAGCGCCCGCTGGAGCTCGGCAATGACCTGCAGTGTTTTGCCTTGTCCGAGGCCCATGACGGCGCCGCCGCCGGCTACCCCAGCATGTTCGGGGCGATCCTCGGCACAGGGGCCGGCGGTGGCTTCTGCGTCGGCGGCCGGCTGATCGCCGGTCACAATGGCATCGCCGGCGAGTGGGGCCACTGGAGCCTGCCCGCCACGCTGCAGCAGCGCCACGACCTGCCCGTGCTGGACTGTGGCTGCGGCCTGCGCGGCTGCCTGGAGCGTTACGTGTCCGGCAGCGGCCTGGCGATGATCCATGAACGCCGTGGTGGCCACGCGCTGGACGCCGCCGAGGTGGTCGCACGGGCCCAGGCCGGCGATGCGGTCGCGCAGCAGGCGCTGGCCATCCACCGCGACCTGCTCGGCTACAGCTTCGCCAGCCTGATCCTCGCGCTGGACCCGCACGTGATCGTGCTCGGCGGTGGCCTGTCCAAGCTGGAACAGCTCTACCGCGACCTGCCTGCCGCGATCGCGCCCTACCTGTTTGCCGGTGTGCGGGTCCCCCCGATCCTGCCGCCCACCTTCGGCGATGCCGGCGGTGCGCGGGGCGCGGCACTGCTCGCGCGCCAGCACTCCCCCTCCCCCTGAACACTGTTGTTACTGGAGTTGCCATGTCCGCCGTCCAATCGTTGATCGCCGCCCATCGCCAGGGCCACCCCGTCGGGCTGTACAGCGTCTGCTGCAGCAACGCGCAGGTGCTGCTGGCGGCGATGCAGGTCGCGCAGCGTTACGACACCCTGCTGCTGATCGAGGCGACCTCCAACCAGGTCGATCAGTTCGGCGGCTACACCGGCATGACCCCGCCGCAGTACCGCGACTACGTGCTGCAGCTGGCACGCGATGCCGGTTTCCCGGCCGAGCGGCTGGTGCTCGGTGGCGACCACCTCGGTCCGAACGCCTGGCAGAAGGGCCCGGCACAAGCTGCAATGGCAAACGCGCGCGAACTGATCGCCGCCTACGTCGCCGCCGGTTTCCACAAGATCCACCTGGACTGCAGCATGTCCTGCGCCGACGACCCGACCCCGTTGCCGGACGCCATCGTCGCCGCGCGCTCGGCCGAACTGGCGCGCATCGCCGAGCGCACGGCCGCCGAGCACGGGCTGCCACCACCGGTCTACGTGATCGGCACCGAGGTACCGATTCCCGGCGGTGAAGCCTCGCTGGCCGGCGGCCTGCAGGTGACCACGCCGGCGGCCGCAGCGACCACCCTGGCGATCCACCGTGAGGCGTTCTCCGCCCCGGACCTGCTGCCGGCCTGGGAGCGCGTGATCGCGATGGTCGTCCAGCCCGGCGTGGATTTCGACCACAGCAGCGTGCACTACTACGATCCGGCCGCCGCCACCGCGCTGTCTGCCTTTGTCGAGCAACAGCCGGGCATCGTGTTCGAAGCGCACTCCACCGATTACCAGACCGAAGCCGGCCTGCACGCGCTGGTCCGCGATCACTTCGCGATCCTGAAAGTCGGCCCGGCGGCGACCTATGCCTTCCGCGAGGCGGTGTTCGCGCTGGCGATGATCGAATCCGAACTGCTGCCGGCCGCGCAGCGCTCGAACCTGATCGAGGTGCTGGACCGCTGCATGGTCGACGCACCGGGCAGCTGGCGCAGCTACTACCAGGGCGACGAGCACGAACTGCGCCTGCTGCGCGCATACTCGCTCAGCGATCGCAGCCGCTATTACTGGGGCGAGCCAGCGGTACAGGCTGCGCTGGACACGCTGGTTGCCAATCTCACCGCGCACGCGCCGCCGCAGATGCTGCTCAGCCAGTTCATGCCCGAACAGCTCAAGGCGATCGAGGCCGGTGAGCTGCGGCCGGCGCCGTTGGCGCTGATCCAGCACAAGGTGGCGCTGCGCCTGGCCGAGTATGCCCGGGCCTGCAATCGCAACTGCTCAGGGGCGGATAACGAAACCCGACAGGCCAAGGAGCTTTCGGAACGGTAAGCTTCGGCTTTCCCTTTCGAACGGAATCGCCCCCATGCGAAACACCCGGCAGCGCCGCCAACAGATCCTCCAGACCCTGGTCGAGCACGGCAACGTGCAGGTCAGCGAGCTGGTGGCGCGCTTTGCGGTCTCGGCGGTCACCATCCGGGCCGACCTGACCCACATCGAGTCGCAGGGGCTGGCCACGCGCACCCATGGGGGCGCGACGCTGGTGCGCACGCCGCCACAGGAACAGGACATCCACGAGAAGGATGCCTTGAACCTGCCGATGAAGGACCGGATCGGTATCGAGGCGGCCAAGCTGGTCAAGGCCGGCGACAACATCATCATCGACTCCGGCTCGACCACGATGACCCTGGCGCGGCACCTGCGCGGGCATCGCGACGTCACGGTCATGACCAACGGGCTCAACATCGCCTGGGAGCTGGCCAATGCGCCCGGCGTGGAGCTGCTGCTCACCGGCGGGTTGCTGCGCAAGCAGTCGCTCTCGCTGCATGGCAGCCAGGCCGAGGCGAGCCTCAACACCTACAGCTTCGACACCCTGTTCCTGGGCGTGGATGGCCTGGACCTGCAGTTCGGCCTCACCACCCACCATGAGGCCGAAGCCAGCCTCAACCACCGCATGGTCGAGCGCGCGCGCCGCATCGTGGTGCTGACCGACGCCTCCAAGTTTGGCCGGGTCAGCCTGCACCGCATCGCGCGGCTGGACCAGGTCCATACCATCATCACCGACGGCAGCATCGAGCCCGAGTACCTGGAAGGGCTGCAGCGGCTGGGCGTCGAAGTGATCATCGCCGAGTCCCCGCCTTGACCGAGTCCCGCTTCCTGCACGGCCGCCTGCTCACCGACACCGGTTGGGTCCGCGGCGATATCCATTTCGACCAGCGCATCACCGCCATCGATACGGTGCACGCCGATCCGCGCGGCGACAATGAGGTGCCGCTGATCCTGCCCGGCTTCATCGACCTGCATGTGCATGGCGGTGCCGGGGTGGACATCATGCAGGGCGGCACGACCGCGCAGACGGTGGCCCGCGCGCACGCCCGGCACGGCACCACCGCGCTGCTGGGCACCACCATGACCGCGCAGGAAGATGACATCACGCGCGCGCTTGAAGGCCTGTCCACCGCGATCGCCACGCGCGCACCCGGCATGGCCCGCGTACTCGGTGTGCATCTGGAAGGCCCCTTCATCAGTGCGCAGCGCCTGGGCGCGCAGCCACCGCTGGTGGTGGAGGCCACCCTGGCCGACGTGCAGCGCCTGCATGCGATCGCCCCGATCAAGGTACTCACTCTCGCCCCGGAAATCGGCCAGCACCTCGCGCTGATTCCCGCGCTCAGTGCGCTCGGCATCCGCGTGCAGCTCGGCCACAGCGCCGGCAGCTACGAAGACGGCGTCGCCGCATTGAACGCCGGTGCGGCCGGCTTCACGCATCTGTTCAACGGCATGACCGGCGTGGACCACTACCAACCCGGCATCGCCACCGCCGCGCTCGCGCACGCGCAGTACGCCGAACTCATTCCCGATCTGCAGCACGTGCATCCCGGCGCGATCCGCACCGCCCTGCGCGCGATCCCGCGTCTGTACTGCGTCACCGATGCGACCGCGGCGACCGGCATGCCCGATGGCGAGTACGCGCTCGGCGTACAGCGTGTGCACAAATGCCTGGGGTGCGTACGGCTGTCGAGCGGCTCGCTGGCCGGCAGTGCGCTGACCATGGACCAGGCGCTGCGCAACCTGGTCTCGCTCGGCCTGGACATCGCCGATGCCTCCCACCGGCTGTCGCGCTACCCGGCCGACTACCTCGGCATCGACGACCGCGGCCGCATCGCGACCGGCGCCTGGGCGGACCTGGTGGTGCTCGACCACGACCTGCGCGTGCGCGGCGTGGTGGTGGAAGGCGACGACATCGCGCTCGACTGAGCGTGGACTCCCGCGCCGCCATGGCGCACGCACTTGCAGACAGGACCGGCACGATGAACGACGTTTCCGCAGCCATGCCCGTGCACGCCGGCGCCTCCGCGCCGCGCTGGCCGGTACGCTATCTGTTGTTCATCGGCGGCATGGGGGGGCTGCTCTACGGCATCGACATCGGCATCATCGCCGGCGCCCTGCCCTATCTGGAGGCCACCGCCACCGCGAGCTGGCACCTGACCAGCCAGCAGCTGGGTTTCGTGGTGGCCGCGGTGCTGCTGGGCAGTGTGCTGTCTTCGCTGTTTGCCGGGATGGTCGCCGACCTGATCGGCCGCCGTGGCGCGATGCTGCTGGCCGGCGTGCTGTTCACCGCCAGCATTCCGGTGATGGCCCTGTCCGATGGCTATGGCGCGCTGTTGATGGGACGCCTGCTGCAGGGCATCAGTGGCGGGCTGATCGGCGTGGTGGTGCCGCTGTATCTGGCCGAAGTGCTCAGCCCGGAACGACGCGGGCGCGGCGCGGCGATGTTCCAGCTGCTGCTGACCATCGGCCTGGTGCTGGCTGCGGTGATCGGGCTGTACCACGCGCATGCCGTGGATGCCGCGACCGCCGCGGTGCGCCATCTGCCCGGTGCGGAGCAGCAGCGCCTGCTGTTCGACGTCAAGGACCATGCCTGGCGCACCATTTTCTGGAGCTGCCTGCTGCCCGGCCTGGTGTTCACCGGCGGCGTGCTGCTGATCAGTGAATCCCCGCGCTGGCTGGTGCGCCGTGGCCGCATCGAGACAGCGCGCCACGCCCTGCAGCGTACCGTCGCCGCGAGCGACGTGGAGCCGACCCTGCAGCGCATGCAGGCGCCGGAGGAGCTCCAGATCGGCCGCAACGGCAAGCGCGACCCGCTGCTCAGCCGCCGCTACGTGTGGCCGTTCGTGCTGGCCTGCCTGGTGCTGGCCTTCACCCAGGCCACCGGCATCAACTCGGTGCTGGCCTACGCGGTCAACATCCTCAACCAGGCCGGCCTGCCCGGCTCGGTGGCCAACGGCGCCGATGTGGCGATCAAGCTGCTCAACGCGGTGATGACCGTGGTCGCACTGGTGCTGGTCGACCGCAAGGGCCGCAAGTTCCTGCTGATGCTGGGCAGTGGTGGCATCACGCTGTCGCTGCTGGCGGCTGCGTTGTTGTTCGTGCAGAGCGAGCGCGGGCGGCTGGATGTGCAGGCCGCGCTGCAGCAGCAGGTGAGCGGCACCACCCTGTTGCTGCCGCTGGATGCCGCGCAATGGCAGCGGCTGGAGGGCAACGCCGGCGGCGCGCCGCAGCAGCTGACCGTGTCGTATGCCTACGGTGGCTTCAGCAACGTGCGCTCACTGCGCAGCGACAACCCGATCGACGCCACGCTGCAGATCCGTCGCGAAGACGCGGTGTCGGCCGACAGCGTGATCGGCCGCTTCTTCCGCACGCTGCATCTCAATCCTTTCCCGGATCCCGCCCAGGCCGCCAACGCGCCGCTGGTGATCGAACGTGCGGTGATCGGCCCGGTGCCCTCGCCCACCCACGGCTGGCTGGTCGCCGGCTGCATTCTGCTGTTCGTCGCGTTCTTCGCGGTGGGCCCGGGCGTGTGCGTGTGGCTGGCGCTGTCCGAGCTGATGCCGACCCGCATCCGCTCCAACGGCATGAGCATCGCACTGCTGATCAACCAGTTCGTCTCCACCGTGATCGCCGCGATCTTCCTGCCCGCGGTCGGCCATCACGGTTACGCCAGCATGTTCTTCTTCTGGGCCGGCTGCACGTTGCTGTATTTCCTGATCGCCGCGTTCTGGCTGCCGGAAACCAAGGGCAAATCGCTGGAGCAGATCGAAGCGAATTTCCGCTGAGGCCGTCAACAGCGGCGAGGCACTCAAGGCGCCTTGCCGGTGACCTCGGTATACAGCCGGTGGGCGTCGGCGGTGCTGTCCAGCCCGGTCACCTGCATGGACTGCGCGAAGGGGCCGGCGATGACGGCGACATTGAGGACCTGATCGCCGACGGTAAATGCCACACGCTTGGCGACGCGCGCTTCGGTCGCGGCGAGGATGCGCGGTGCCGCGGCCTCCGTAAAACGCAGGATCAGGGTCCCGTGTCCGGTAGACCCGTCGCTGCCCACGGCCACCGTGGCGATGTCGGCCGTGGTGATGAAGGCCGGCTCGATCAAGGACAGCGCGTTGCCGTCGCGGTCCTTGAGCGTGGTGACGCCGGGGTGGCGGGCATCCTCGGCCACCTCACGCATCTGGATGCGTGCGTTCGCCAGCGGTGCGACGCCCGCCGGCGTCTCGGACGCGGCGGGTGCGGGCGGCGCCTGGGTGCAGGCGCTGAGGCCGGCCCCCAGCGCCATCGTTACGATCAACAGACTGCTGCGCATGCGTGTCTCTCCATCAGGACGGGCACGAGTATCGCCGCTGCGCGTGCTCAGCGCAGGCGGCGGATGCGCCAGGCGACCATGATCTGCAGCACGCCGTAGAGCAGGCTGCCGATGCCGACCCACAGCGTGGTGACGGCAATGCCTGCCATCGGATTGGCCACCATCATCGCGCCGAGCACGATCGCCAGCACGCCGCTGAGGATCAGCAGCCACTCGCCCTGGATTTCCTTGCGCACCCGGATCGCGAACACGATGCGGTAGATGCCGGCGACGATCAGCCAGGCGGCCAGCAACAGGATCAGCACACTGGCCGTGGCCAGCGGGTTGAGCACGGCCAGCACACCGAATGCCACCGAGGCCAGCGCGTAGACCAGCAGCCACCCGCGCGGCACGCCACTGCGGCCAAACAGCGCGAACAGGCTGATCAGGCCTTCCACCAGGGCCATCACGCCGATCGCCCAGGCCAGTGCGGTCGCGGCCGAGAGCGGCCGTGCAATCGCGATCAGGCCGAAGACCACGGCGACCGCGCCGTACAGCATCAGCACCCACCAGCTGCGGCCGATGGCAGTGAGAAGCGGTGAGGTGCGCGGATCCGGCGGCAGGTTCATGGGACGTCCTTGCGAGGGTGATGACCGCCCGATGGTACGTCCTGGCAGCGTGCAAGGCGCGGCAACGGCGCTTACGGCACCCGCGCACAGACCCAGACCTGCATCGGGCCGGCACCGGCGTACTGCAGCGCGCGCAACGCGGCATCGGTGGTTGCCCCGGTGGTCATCACATCGTCGAGGATCGTCAGCCCGGCGGGTGGATGGCCGCGTACTGCGAACGCATCGCGCAGATTGCAGCGCCGGGCATCCGCATCCAGGTTCGATTGCGCCACGGTCTCGCGGGTACGCTGCAGCCCGTTCCAGAGCGGGCAGCACAGCCCGCGCGCCAGCGGCTTGCTCAGTTCCAGCGCCTGGTTGTAACCGCGCTGGCGCAACCGGCGGCGGTGCAGTGGCATCGGCTGCAGCGGCCCGGCCAGAAACGGCGGCACGCGCTGCAGCATGAGCTGCGAGAGCAACCGTCCCGCGGCCAGGTCCTGGTGGAATTTGAACCGGATCAGCAACCGGTCGATCGGCGGCGCGTACAGGAACGCGGCACTGGCCGCCGCCTGGCGGGGATACTCGTCCACGCAACGCTCGCAGTGATCCCCCGCTGCATCACCGGGATCGTTCGCCATCAACGGCAGTGCGCAGCGACGGCAGGCACGGTCGTTCCACGGTAGCGCCTGATGACAGGCGCGGCACAGATCCATCCCGTCCTCGCCCGGGCACTCGCAGACCAGGCAGCGCAGCGGCAGGATCTGCCAGCCGAGCCAGCCCAGGGCTCCGTAAACTTTTGATAAGGCCATATGGTTGACAGATGCAGGCAGCCTCACCAGACTGCCGCCCTTTCGTTCCACTATCTGTCAGGACACCCCCATGGCTTCTGTCATCCGACACGACTGGCACCGCGAGGAACTGCTGGCGCTGTTCGCGCTGCCCTTCCCGGTGCTGCTGCACCGCGCGGCCAGCGTGCACCGCGAGCAGTTCGATCCGGCGGAAGTGCAGGTCTCGACCCTGCTGTCGGTCAAGACCGGCGGCTGCCCGGAAGACTGCGCGTACTGCCCGCAGGCGCAGCGCTACAGCACCGGGGTGGATGCACAGAAGCTGATGGCCACCGACGACGTGGTCGCCAAGGCCCGCCAGGCCAAGGCGGCGGGCGCCTCGCGGTTCTGCATGGGCGCGGCCTGGCGTTCGCCCAAAGACCGCGATATCCCCAAGGTGGCAGCGATGATCCGCGAGGTGAAGGCACTAGGCCTGGAGACCTGCGCCACGCTGGGGATGCTCAGCGGCGAACAGGCCACCGCCCTGCGCGACGCCGGGCTGGACTACTACAACCACAACCTGGATACCGCGCCGGATTACTACGATTCGATCATCCACACGCGCCAGTACCAGGACCGCCTGGACACGTTGGCGCACGTGCGCGATGCCGGGCTGAAGACCTGCTGCGGTGGCATCGTCGGCATGGGCGAGACCCGCGAGCACCGTGCCGGCCTGCTGCTGGCGCTGGCCACCCTGCCCGCGCACCCGGATTCGGTGCCGATCAACCGGCTGGTGCAGGTGGCCGGCACGCCCCTGCACGGCACCGCCGAACTGGACCCGTTCGAGTTCGTGCGGATGGTCGCGGTGGCCCGCATCGCCATGCCCCGCGCGATGGTGCGGTTGTCGGCCGGGCGCGAGGCGATGAGCGACGAGCTGCAGGCGCTGTGCTTCCTGGCCGGGGCCAACTCCATCTTCTACGGCGAAAAGCTGCTGACCACCGGCAACCCGGACACCGAACGCGACCTGGCCCTGTTCGCGCGGCTGGGCCTGCGCCCGATGCCGGTCACGGTGGATGCCGACGGGCACGACCACCCAGGCACGGTCCACGCCGACATCACCGCCGGCGGCCGCGGCGGGCGGGCGGCCTGAGCCCCGAGCAGCGGGCCCGGCAACCGGGTACGCTAACGGCCCACCCGGACCCCCTGACGACCATGGCCCGCCCTGACCTGCACGACCGCATCCAGGCCCAGCGCAAGCTCCGCGACGCGCAGGGGCGCCTTCGCGTGCGCCGCGTGGTGAACCGGCGCGATGGCGTGCGGCTGGACGTCGATGGCCAGTGGCTCACCGGTTTCTGCAGCAATGACTATCTGGGCCTGTCGCAGCAGTTCGGCGTGGTCAGCGCATTGCAGGATGCTGCCGCGCGCGAAGGCACCGGCGCCACCGGATCGCACCTGATCTGCGGCCACCACGCGCTGCATGACGCGCTTGAACGGGAAATGGCCGATTGGCTCGGCTATCCCCGTGCGCTGCTGTTCGGCAGTGGCTTCGCCGCCAACCTCGCGGTGCAGCAGGCGCTGCTCAGCGAAGAAGACGATGTCTGCGTGCAGGACCGGCTCAACCACGCCAGCCTGCTCGATGCATCGCGCCTGGCCGGTTGCCGCCTGCGCCGCTACCCGCATCTGGATACCGAAGGCGCGCTGCGCCAACTCAAGCACGCGCCCAACGGCGCGGCGATGCTGGCCACCGACGGCGTCTTCAGCATGGACGGCGACATCGCCCCGCTGCGATCCCTGTCGCTGGTGGCGCGCATGCAGGAAGCGCTGCTGTACGTCGATGACGCGCACGGCATCGGCGTGGTCGGCGAACACGGCCGCGGCTGCGTGGCCGATGCGGGCCTGGGTGTGAACGATGTGCCGCTGCAGCTGGCCACGCTCGGCAAGGCGCTTGGCGGCAGCGGTGCGGTCGTGCTCGGCGACGAGGCGATGATCCAGCACCTGGCCGAAACCGCGCGCCCCTACATCTACACCACCGCCGTGCCGCCGGCGCAGGCCGCCGCCGCCCTGGCCGCGGTGAAGCTGGCCCGCCGCGACGACTGGCGCCGCGAAAAGCTCACCGAACTGATTGGCATCTTCCGCACCGGCGCCCGCCAGCACGGCCTGGAACTGATGCCATCGGATACCCCGATCCAGCCCCTGCTGTGCGGCGCCGAATCGACGGTGATGGGCATGTCGGCCGCGCTGGAAGCCGCCGGTTTCCTGGTCAGCGCGATCCGTCCGCCCACCGTACCGGAGGGCAAGGCGCGCCTGCGGGTGACCCTGTCCGCCCTGCACGCACCCGCCGAGGTACGCGCACTGGTCGATGCGATCGCGCACGCCCGCGACACCGTGGTGCAGCCGCCATCGCTGACTGCCCTGACCGCGTGACAGCGCTGGGTTGAGCATGCAGATCGATGTCATCGGCCAAGGCCCCGCGCTGGTCCTGATCCACGGCTGGGCCCTGCACGGCGGCGTGTTCGCGCCGTTGGTGGACCGCCTGTCGGCGCACATGCAGCTGCACCTGGTGGATCTGCCCGGCCACGGCGCCAGCCGCGATGACACCACGCCGCTGCGCCTGCCGTACGTGGTCAACGCCATTGCCGCCGCCACGCCGCCGGCGGTCTGGTGCGGCTGGTCGCTCGGCGGGCTGTTCGCGCTGCATGCGGCCGCGACCCTGCCCCAGGTGCGTGCCCTGGCGATGATCGCCGCCACGCCGCGTTTCGTGCGCGGCGACGATTGGCCGCATGCGGTGGAGCCGGCGGTGTTCGAACAGTTCGGTCAGGACCTCGCGCAGGACTATCGCGGCACGCTGGAGCGCTTCCTCGCGCTGGATGCGATGGGCTCCGAACACGCCCGCCAGGAACTGCGCACGCTGCGCGAGATGCTGGTCGCGCGCGGTGCGCCGGCCCCACGTGCGTTGCAGGAGGGCCTGCGCCTGCTGGAGAACACCGATCTGCGGGGCGCCCTGGCCCAGCTGGGCAAGCCCAGCCTGTGGCTGGCCGGCCAGCGCGATCGGCTGGTCTCGGCGCGGGCCATGCAGGCTGCCGCCGCGCTGGCGCCGGGCGCGCAGGCGCATGTGATCGCCCAGGGCGGGCATGCGCCCTTCCTCGGCCATACCGACGAAGTGGCCGCGCAGCTGCAACACTTTGTTGCCGCGCTGCCTTGACCTGTTCCGGCCGCGCATCGCCGATCATGTACGCCTGCCTTTCCCCACAGGACTGACCCCATGGATCTTGGAATCGCCGGCCGCTGGGCCCTGGTCTGCGCCGCCAGCAAAGGCCTCGGGCTGGGCTGTGCACGCGCACTCGCCCGCGAGGGCGTCAACGTGGTCATCGCCGCGCGCGGTGAAGCGGCCCTGGAACGCGCCGTGCTCGAACTGCAGGCCCTGCCGGGCGCACGCAGGGTGATCGGCGTGGTTGCCGACATCACCACGCCGGAAGGCCGTACCGCCGCGCTGGCCGCGTGCCCGCAGGTCGACATCCTGGTCAACAACGCGGGGGGCCCGCCGGCGGGCGATTTCCGCCAGTTCACCCGCGAGGACTGGATCGCCGCGCTGGATGCCAACATGCTGGCCCCGATCGAGCTGATCCGCACCACGGTAGATGGCATGATCGAGCGTGGTTTCGGCCGCGTGGTCAACATCACCTCTTCTTCGGTGAAGGCCCCGATCGACATCCTCGGGCTCTCCAACGGGGCGCGCTCCGGGCTGACCGGGTTCGTGGCCGGGCTGGCACGCAAGACCGTTGCCCACAACGTCACCCTCAACAATCTGCTGCCGGGCCAGTTCGATACCGATCGCCTGCGCGGCAACTTCGCGTACCTGGCGCAGCAGCAGGGCATCGATGCCGGCCAGCTGGCCGAGCGCAAACGCACGCATATTCCCGCCGGCCGCTTCGGCACCGCCGATGAGTTCGGTGCCGCCTGCGCCTTCCTGTGCAGCGCACAGGCCGGCTATATCACCGGGCAGAACCTGCTGATCGATGGCGGCGCCTACCCCGGCACCTTCTGAGTCCACCCGCACCACCGTTTTGAGCCGTGAGTACCCCATGACGTCCAGCTTCGATCCCCATCATGTCCGCCGCGCCTTCTCGCGCGCCGCCAGCAGTTACGACGCCGCCGCGGCGCTGCAGCGCGAGGTGGAAAAGCGCCTGCTCGAATCGCTGGATTACCTGGAAAGCCGCCAGCCGCAGGTGGTGCTCGATGTCGGCAGCGGCACCGGCCATGCCAGCGCGCTCATGAAGAAGCGCTGGCCGAAGGCACAGGTGATCGCGCTGGACCTGGCCCAGCCGATGCTGCGCGAGGCGAAGAAGCAGGCCGGCTGGTGGAAGCCGTTCTCGCGGGTGTGCGGCGATGCGCAGGCGTTGCCGGTGCTGGACCAGAGCGTGGATGTGATCTTCAGCAACCTGTGCCTGCAGTGGGTGGAGGATCTGCCGGCGGTGTTCGCCGGGTTCCGCCGCGCGCTCAAGCCCGGGGGCCTGCTGCTGGTCTCCACGTTCGGGCCGGAGACCCTGATCGAACTGCGCGATGCGTTCGCCGCCGCCGACGACGTACCGCACGTCAGTCGCTTCGCACCGATCGCACAGTTCGGCGATGCGCTGATGATGTCCGGCTTCCGCGATCCGGTCCTGGACCGCGACCTGTTCACCCTGACCTACGACGACCTGACCGCGCTGATGCGCGAACTGCAGGCGATCGGCGCCACCAACGCGCGCCAGGACCGCCGCCACACGCTGACCGGGCGCGGGCGCTTCGATGCCGCGCGCGCAGCCTACGAGCCGCTGCGGCGCGAAGACGGCAAGCTGCCCAGCAGCTGGGAAGTGATCTACGCACACGCGTGGGCGCCGGAAGGCGGCGCGCCGATCCGCGAGCGGGGGCACGATGTCGCCACGGTGCCGATCTCGGCGATTCCGATCCGCCGCAAAACGCCCTGAGCCGACCACGCTGATCGCGTAGAGCCGACCGTTGGTCGGTTGGACCGCCGAGCCACCATGCGTCCAGCCGACCAACGGTCGGCGCTACGACGGGAACAGATCGCGATGGAAGAAGTAGATTTCCTGCGCCAGGAACCGCCAGCTGGTGTGGAAGCTGCGGAAGCGCGTGCTCGGCGTGGACGAGGCCAGCGCATCGATGCCCAGCTCGCGGCACAGGCGCAGCGCGCGGGCCATGTGCAGCGGGTCGCTGACGATGATCACGCGGTGCAGCTTGCGCTGATCCATCAAGCGCCGCGCCTCGATCAGGTTCTGTCGCGTGGTGCGTGAAGCGGTCTCGATCAGGATCGCATCGTCGGGGACGCCCTGCTTGAGCGCGTAGCGGCGCGCCACCTGTGATTCGGAAAAGCGTGCGCCGGTGCCGCCGTAGCCGCCGGTGAAGATCAGCAGCGGCGCATAGCCCTGCTGGTACAGGTCCAGCCCGTGCCGGATGCGCTCTTCGAACACCGGCGACGGCTTGGCGTCATAGGCCGCGGCGCCGAGCACGATGATCGCATCGGCCTTCTGCGCCTGATCGCGCTCGCCGATCCAGACGATCCACGCGGTGACCCCAAGCAGCCACACCGCCAGCACGATGCACAGCCGCCACAGCCACCCGAACAACCCCACCCGCGTGCGCCGGCTCATGCCGCGCCCCACGGCAGGGCATCCAGATCGACATTGCCACCGGACAGCACCACGCCGACCCGTTTGCCGGCAAAGCGCGCCGGTTCGGCGAGGATCGCCGCCAGGGCGATGGCCGAGGATGGCTCCACCACCTGCTTGAGCACCTGCCAGATCTGCCGCATTGCGGCCACGGTGGCCGCATCGGCGACGGTGATGACCTGCGCCGCGCCCTGCAGCAGGGCGAAGTTGGGCGCGCCGAGCGTCCCGCGCAGGCCATCGCAGACGGTGTCGGGGGTGAAGTCGATGCGGCGCTCGCCAGCCGCCAGCGAGCGTGCGGTATCGGCCGCGCCCAGCGGTTCGGCCAGCACCAGCCCGGTCGCCGGGGCGACCGCCTGCAGGGCCAGCCGCGTGCCCGAGGCCAGGCCACCGCCGCCCACCGGCACCACCATCATGTCCAGGCCCTCGCTGGCGTGCAGCAGCTCCAGCGCAGCCGTGCCCTGGCCGGCAATGACCTGGGGGTCGGTATACGGATGCACCAGGGTCGCCCCGGTTTCGGCCTGGACCTGGGCGCACATCGCTTCGCGCGCGGCGATCGAGGCATCGCAGCGCCACAGCGTGGCCCCGTGACGGCCGATGTTGGCCAGCTTGGCGGCCACCGCGCCGTCGGGCACGACCACGTGGCAGGCGATGCCGCGGGTGCGGGCGGCCAGCGCCAAGGCCGCGCCATGATTGCCGGAGGAGTGGGTGACCACCCCGCGCCGCGCCTGCGCCTCCTCCAGCGCCCAGACGGCATTGCAGGCACCGCGGAACTTGAACGCCCCGCTGCGCTGCAGATGCTCGGCCTTGAAGAACACGGTGGCGCCGGTCATCGCATCCAGCGTGCGCGAGCGCAGTACCGGCGTCACGCAGGCGTGCACGGCAATGCGCGCCGCCGCCGCCAGCACGTCGTCAACACAGGGCAAGGGTGAATCGCTCATGACGCAAGATTAACGTATGCCCCACGTCCACACCCGCCTGGATGAACGTGTCAGCATGGCAACCATTCATTCGGATCGGGCCGAGTTAAGGGCCGATTCAACGCCCTGGGCGGAAGCTGGCCCTACAGCCCTTTGGGGGGACCCCATCATGAAAATGCGCCTTGTTCTTGCCGGTGGCCTGTTATTGGCCCTGTCCGGCTGCGCGACGTACGACTATGTCGGCGGTGGCGGCGGCGGCAATGGCTACTACCACGGCGCACCTTCGGTCGAGTATCGCTACCCGGCCGGGTATCCCTACGGATACGGCAGCGGCTACTACGGGGGTGGCTACTACGGTTACGGCGGTGGGTATGGCGGTGGCTACGGCTATCCGGTGTATCGCCCGTACCCGAACTATCGCCCGCCGCACAATCATCGGCCGCCGCCGCGCCCCGGCAACGGCAACGGCAACCCCACCCGTCCGCCGGATCGCCCGCGTCCGAACAACGGCGGCTCGCCGTGGCGGAACATGGATTCGGTCGGTGGCCCGCGCCGCCCGCAGCAGCGGCAACAGCAGCGCCCGTCGTCGCCGCCCCAGGCACGCCCGGCCCAGGCACCGCGTCCGTCTGCGCCCAGGATGAACGGTTCCCCGTGGCGGAATCTCAACAATGCGAACCAACGCACAGTTGAGCCTTGAGATGGCTTGATTTTCACGCGCCCGGCAGTTCACTCTAGCCGGGCGGTGACAGTCACGGTCACAAAGTGCCAAAAGCGACAAGTGGCGTCACATTCGGCTCTATGTCGATATCCGCCAGGAACATCTGGATCCCCCCTGTTCCGGCCCTGTCGGATGTCGGCACCTACAACGCAGAAGGCCCCGCCAATGGCGGGGCCTTTTGTATCTGGCGCCCATGAAACCGGCGCGGGCCGGCAAAAAAACAGGGCCGGCAGTCCCCCGACTACCGGCCCCTCTGCTTCCCCACGATGCGCTTGGACCGGCCCCTGTTCCAATTCCGGTCCGTTACGCACAAGGCGCATGCCATCCTGGGTGCTATTGGGTTATCTGCAGAAAACGTGCCAACTTGAGGGTGGATGTCATGGCCCCCGACGAATGGCGCTAAAATCGCCACCCGCGCCCTGCCTCCAGGGCTGATCCGGGCTGCCCGGCCCCGTCCCGAGTTCCTCCGCCATGACTGACACCTTCTACCGCTACGACGTGATCGTCATCGGCGGCGGCCACGCCGGCACCGAGGCCGCGCTGGCGGCCGCGCGCAGCGGTGCGCGCACCCTGCTGCTGACCCACAACGTGGAAACGATCGGCGCGATGAGCTGCAACCCGGCCATCGGCGGGATCGGCAAGGGCCACCTGGTCAAGGAAATCGACGCCCTGGGTGGCGCGATGGCGCATGCCGCCGACCGCGCCGGTATCCAGTGGCGCACGCTCAATGCCTCCAAAGGCCCGGCCGTGCGCGCCACGCGCTGCCAGGCCGACCGCAATCTGTACCGGATGGCGATCCGCCAGATCGTCGAAGCCCAGTCCAACCTGACGGTCTTCCAGGCGGCGGTCGATGACCTGATCATCGAAGGCGATGCCGTGCGCGGTGCGATCACCCAGACCGGGCTGCGCTTCAGCGCGGCCGCGGTGGTGCTTACCGCCGGCACCTTCCTGGCGGGCAAGATCCACGTCGGTGAAACCCAGTACGCCGCCGGTCGCATGGGCGACCCGCCGGCAACCACGCTGGCCGCGCGCCTGCGCGAGCGCCCGTTCGTGATCGACCGCCTCAAGACCGGCACGCCGCCACGGATCGACGGCCGTTCGCTGGATTACACCGTGATGGAAGAACAGCCCGGCGACGATCCGCGCCCGGTGATGTCCTTCCTCGGCAGCGTGGACGAGCACCCGGCGCAGGTGAGCTGCTGGATCACCCACACCAGCGAGCGCACCCACGAGATCATCCGCAACGCCCTGCACCGCTCGCCGCTGTACAGCGGCCAGATCGAAGGCATCGGCCCGCGCTACTGCCCCTCCATCGAGGACAAGGTGGTGCGTTTCGCCGAAAAGGCCAGTCACCAGATCTTCGTCGAGCCGGAAGGGCTGGATGTGGTCGAAATCTACCCCAACGGCATCTCCACCTCGCTGCCCTTCGATGTGCAGCTGGAACTGGTGCGCAGCATGCGTGGCTTCGAGAACGCGCACATCACCCGCCCCGGCTACGCGATCGAATACGACTTCTTCGATCCGCGCGGGCTGAAGAACACGTTGGAGACCAAGACCGTCAGCGGCCTGTTCTTCGCGGGCCAGATCAACGGCACCACCGGCTATGAAGAAGCCGCCGCGCAGGGCCTGCTGGCCGGGCTCAACGCCGCGCGCTTCACCCGTGACGACGCCGGCTGGTGCCCGCGCCGCGATGAGGCCTACCTGGGCGTGCTGGTCGACGATCTGATCACCCACGGCACCAACGAGCCGTATCGCATGTTCACCAGCCGCGCCGAGTACCGGCTGCAGCTGCGCGAGGACAACGCCGATGTGCGCCTGACCGGCCTCGGCCGCGAGCTGGGCCTGGTCGACGACCGCCGCTGGGCCGCCTTCCAGACCAAGCAGGACGCCGTGACGCAGGAAACCGCACGGCTGCGTGCGCTGTGGGCCACGCCGGGCAATGCGCTGGGCCGCGAAGTGGAGGCCACGCTGGGCGTGGCGGTCAGCCGCGAAACCAATGTGCTGGATCTGATCAAGCGCCCGGAACTGGACTACGCCACGCTCATGCAGGTGCCCTCGCTTGGCCCGGCCGTGGCCGATGCCAAGGTCGCCGAGCAGGTCGAGATCGGGGTGAAGTACGCCGGCTACCTGGACCGCCAGCGCGACGAGATCGAACGCCAGCAGCGCCACGAGAACACCGCGATCGCGGCCGATTTCGATTACGCCGGCGTGCGCGGCCTCTCGGCGGAAGTGCAGCAGAAACTCGAACGCGTGCGGCCGCAGACCCTCGGCCAGGCCCAGCGCATCCCCGGCATGACCCCGGCGGCGATCTCGCTGCTGCTGGTGCATCTGGAGCGCGCGCGCCGCACCCGCGCCGCGTAACACAGCACCCACCGCCGGTAGAGCCGACCGTTGGTGTACGGGTATCGGCGGGTGGCGGGCGCCCCCGCGCTATCATCGGGGGCCGGGACAACGCTGCAGGCGGCGTCCCAGCCCCTGCGTTGCCGGAGTTTGCGCATGTCCCCGATCCGCCCCTTCCTCGACAAACTGCCCGTGCTCGGCGAGCGCGTCTACATCGATCCGGCCTGCACGATCATCGGCGATGTGGTGCTGGGCGATGACGTCTCGGTGTGGCCGGGTACGGTGATCCGCGGCGATGTGAACCACGTGCGGATCGGTGCGCGCAGCAACATCCAGGACGGCACCATCATCCACGTCAGCCACCACAGCCCGTTCAACAAGGGCGGCTACCCGACGATCATCGGTGAGGGCGTCACGGTCGGCCACGGCACCATCATCCATGCCTGCACGATCGGCGATTACTGCCTGATCGGCATGGGCGCCTGCATCCTGGACGGCGCGACGGTGAGCACCCATGGCTTCCTCGGCGCCGGCGCGGTGCTCGGCCCGGGCAAGGTGGTCGGCGAAGGCGAACTGTGGCTGGGCAACCCGGCACGGCTGGCGCGCACGCTCAGCGACAAGGAGATCGAGTCGCTGCATTACTCGGCCGATCACTACGTGCGCCTGAAGGACCAGTACCGGGGTTGATTGCGGTAAAGTCCTCAGCCGACCAGGAAGCAGTCGAGAACCGCATGCCCCCGCTGGCAGACCGGAGAGGAATCCGGCGTCCCCCGTGGCCTTCCGTACGATCCACCGTGAAGCGCCGCCGATGAGCGCACCCATGCTGGATACCTACCGGGAGGTCATCACCCCTGAAGGCGTGCCCCTGCACCTGCCGGTCGCCGGGCCGTTGCCGCGTGCGCTGGCGTGGGCGATCGACTTCGTGATCCGGGTCGGCGCATTGATGATGCTGAGCATTCCGCTGGCCTTCCTCGGCGGGTTCGGCCAAGGGCTCTACCTCGGCCTGATGTTCCTGCTGATGTGGGCCTACACCATCGTCCAGGAAGCCTGCTGGGGCCGCACGCTGGGCAAGCGCGCGATGGGCCTGCGCGTGGTCGCGCGCGATGGTGGACCGATCGGCTGGATGAGCGCGATCACCCGCAACCTGCTACGCACCGTGGACATGCTGCCGTTCGGCTACGCGCTGGGACTGCTGTCGAGTCTGTTCGATGCGCATGGCCGCCGCCTTGGCGATCTGGTCGCCGGCACCGTGGTGATCCACCAGGGCGCAGCGCCGCTGGGGGGTACCGTGCCGGTCGGCAGCGTGCTGCCCCCGCCGCAGCCCCTGCAGCCGGCCGAACAGGCTGCCGTGGTCGCCTTCGCCGAACGCGCGCCGCGGCTATCGGCCCCGCGCCAGCAGGAGCTGGCCGACGTCGCGTCGCCACTCACCGGCAGCCACGGCCAGCTCGGCGTGCTGCGCCTGTATGCGATGGCCAACTGGCTGCTGGGGCGGCGATGAGACAGGAGCAGTTCGTCGCCCGCTACCAGGCCGAATGGCAGGCGCTGGAGGAGTGGCTGGCCCAGCGCGGTGAGCGCCCGCGGCAGGCGCGCCGGCAGCCGGTCCACGAGGGCCTGGACGATGGTGATTTCCCGCAACGCTACCGCCGCCTGTGCCAACAGCTGGCACTGGCGCGTCGGCGCGGTTACAGCCCGCAGCTGGTGGCACGCCTGCAGCAGTTGATGCAGCAGGGCCACACGTTGCTCTACCGCACCCCGCGTCCGCAGTGGCAGCGAGCACTCGCCTTCCTGTTCGCCGATTTCCCGCAGCTGGTGCGCAGCCAGGCGCGCAGCATGTGGGTAGCCGCAGCGTTGTTCGTGGTGCCGCTGGTGGGCAGCTTCGCGCTGATCCTGTGGCGCCCCGAGCTGATCCATCTGCTGATGGACAACGCGCGCATCGCCGAATTCGAACGCATGTACGACCCGGCCTCGCCGAACCTGGGCCGCGACAGCGGCACCAACTGGACGATGTTCGGCTACTACATCATGAACAACATCAGCATCGGCCTGCGCACGTTCGCCTTCGGGCTGATCGCCGGCGTCGGCACGGTGTTGGTGATGCTGTTCAACGGCGTCGGCATCGGATCGGTCGCCGGCCATCTGCAGCACGTCGGCCACGGCGATCCGTTCTGGCGCTTCGTGGCGGGCCACGGCGCGTTCGAACTGACCGCGATCGTGATCGCCGGCGGCGCTGGATTGCAGCTGGGCATGAAACTGCTCGCGCCCGGCCGCCGGCGTCGCATCGATGCGCTGGTCGAGGGCGGTGTGATCGGGGCCAAGCTGTGCGTTGGGGTCGCGGCGATGTTGCTGATCGCCGCCTTCATCGAAGCGTTCTGGTCCTCTATCGCGGCGATTCCGGCCTGGGGCAAATACAGCGTGGCGGCCGTGCTGTGGACCGCGGTGTTGGTGTGGTTGTGGCGCGGCGGACGCGGAGGGGCCGATGCAGATTGACCGGCTCAACATCGTCCTTCGCGCACGCTCCGGCTGGGAAGCCATGGAGCTGGGCATGGCCCTGGTGCGTCGGCATGCCGCGGCGATCTGGGCGCCGTGGGTCGTCGTGTCGCTGCCGTTGTTCGTGTTGCTCAACGCGCTGGCCTGGTGGACCGACAGTTTCGGCTGGGCCTGGTTGGCGATGTGGTGGCTCAAGCCGTTGTTCGAGCGCATCGCGTTGTATGTGATCTCGCGCGGGGTGTTCGGCGATGCATCCACCACCCCGCAGACATTGCGCGCGCAGCGCACGTGGGGCTGGGAGGGCTTCTGGGGCTATCTGGGCTGGCGGCGCCTGAGTCCGCTGCGCTCGGTGCTGCTGCCGGTGAATCTGCTGGAGGGCACCGACGCCGCGCATCGTCGCCAACGTCGGCGCGCCATCGCCGGTGGCGCGATGGGCCATGCCGTACTGCTGACGCTGGTGTGCATGGTCTTCGAGATCGTGCTGGTGGTCGGCGGCATCGCCGCGGTGTTCCTGTTCATCCCGGTGGACCTGTTGTCCGAGTCCTGGCGCGCGGCGTGGGAACTGGCCAAGCAGGACATGCCGGCGTGGATGCAGCTGGGCGTGAACCTGCTGTTCTGGTTGGCCGCCACACTGATCGGGCCGTTCTATGTCGGTGCCGGCTTCGGCCTGTATCTGGACCGGCGTACGCAGATGGAAGCATGGGACCTGGAGATCGCCTTCCGGCGCCTGCATGCACGGTTGCAGCGCGCTGCGCCACTGCTGGTGCTGGCCCTTGTGCTGGTCTGGCCGGGCGCGGCACTGCACGCCCAACAGGCACCGGCGCAGTCGAACACCAAGGGTGCGTTGCCGACGCCGGCCGATGACGCTCCGTCGCCTGCGCAGGACGCCGATACGGCTTCGGACGCGGACGCGGTCGCGGATGCCGACGGTGGCGACGACGATGACGCCGATGACCCGCCGCGTACGTACGACAATGATCCGGACAACACGCCCCCGGTCATCTTTGGCGCTGAAGCGGTGGATACGGCTGGCTTCCGCCAGGCCGTGCAGCGCGCGTATGAAGACCCGCTGCAGAGTCCGACCCGTGAGGTCACCGAGTGGACGCGCATCGAGCGCGATGCAACCGAGGCGGAGAAGGCGAAACGTGAGGCCGCGGCCAAGGCCAATGGCCAACGCGGCAGCAAGGGGCCGCTGTTGCCGGCCCGGATCGCCGAATGGACGCTGTGGGCGGTGGTCGGGGTCCTGGTGTTGCTGCTGCTGGCCACCGCACCGCGCTGGCTGCCGTGGCTGCGCGGCTCCGGCCAGCGCCGCCGGGCAAAGGCGGCGGCCGTGGTGGAAGAGCCGATCCGGGTACCGGACGTGGCGCCGCCCGATCCCGCCGCGCGTGCGCGTGCCCTGTGGCAGGAGGGCCGCCCACGCCAGGCGCTGGCGCTGCTGTACCGCGCGAGTGTGGAGTCGATGAGCGAACGGGCGCAGATCAACCTGCCCCCGGGTGCGACCGAGGCCCAATGCCTGCGGGCCTCGCGACGGATGCCGGCCGAGGCCGACCGCAGCCTGTTCGCGCGCATCGTGCGGGTCTGGCAGTACGCGGCCTATGCCGGCCGACTGCCTAGCGATGATGACTTCGATGCGCTGGCGACGATTCTGCAGGCCCAGTTCGGGTGGCGCGCGTGAGCGCCCGCCTGCGCTGGCTGCTGGTCGGCCTGGGCCTGCTGGTGATCGGCGTACCGCTGGCGATCCTGTTCCTGCGCACCCACGAGCGGGTGACGCACACAGAGCACCTGCCGCCACAGGGCGAAGCCAGCTACAACCCGCTGTACGTCCTCGGCCAGGCGCTGCGTGCGGACGGGCTGACCGTGCAGTCGCGGCCACGCCTGGACCTGACCCGGATGCCGCTGGCGCCGGGCGATACCCTGGTGCTGCTGCAGGACAGCGCGGAAGTGCCCGCACCTGCCGTAGCAACGCTGATGGCCTGGGTGAAGCGTGGTGGGCACCTGATCGTGCGCACGCCACCGGTGGGCAAGGACACCGCCCGCAATGGCCCGCTGCTGGACGCGCTCGGCGTGGACAGCGCGGACCGCGGAAGTGATTGCCAGCAGTTCCACGTGCGCGATGACCCGCAGCATGTGGAGTTCTGCACTGGCCGCCGCTTCGCGGTGGAGCCACCCGCGGGCATGGGGCTCGAGCGCGAGTGGGGCAACGCGGCCAATCGGGTCTTCGCCCGCCTGCGCCACGGCCAGGGGCGCATCGATGTGCTGGCCGACATGGCCTTCATGCAGGGCAAGGGCCGGCCCAACCCGACCGTTCCGCCAAACGCTGCCAACGCCCTCGTTGATGGCCTGCACGACAAAGCCCACCGCGATCTCACCCGCTACGTGCTGGCGCCCAACTACGGCAAGGGCACGATGTGGCTGGTCTACGCTTCGCGCCCGCCGTCGTTGTGGAACCGCGTGTTCTACCTCGGCTGGCCGGTGTGGGCGCCGTTGCTGCTGGCCCTGCTCGGCTGGCTCTGGCAGCGCACCCAGCGCCTGGGCAGTGAACTGCCCTCGCCTGCCGCGGAACGCCGCTCGCTGCTCGAACACATCCGCGCCAGCGGCGACCACCTGTTGCGCTTTGGCAAGGCACCGCTGTTGTATGACGCGGTCCGCCGCGCGTTCCTGGCGCGTCTGCGGCGGCGTTCGCCGAGTGCAGCCGCACTGACCGGCGAGGCCCGGGTACAGGCCGTCGCCACCTTGCTGCAGTGGTCGCACGAGCGCGTGCAGACCGCCTTGACCCCACCCGCTTCCCACGACGTCGCCGGCCTGCGCGACCGCATCCGCCTGCTGATCCAGATGAGAAACCTGCTATGACCGAGCCGACGCTTCCGCCGCCGTTGTCCCCGCCTGCCGTGACGCCATCCCCATCGCCGTTGTCCGAGCGCGTCGATGCCGTGCGCGAGGCCGTGGGCCGCGCCTTCATCGGCCAGCCCGAGGTGCTCGACCAGATCCTGATCGCGCTGCTGGCCGGCGGCCACGTGCTGATCGAAGGCGTGCCCGGGCTGGGCAAGACCCTGCTGGTGCGCGCCCTCGCCCAGGCGTTGGAGCTGGACTATGGCCGCGTGCAGTTCACCCCGGACCTGATGCCCAGCGATGTCAGCGGCCATGCGGTGTACGACCCGAAGACCGAGAGCTTCAAGATCCGTCGCGGCCCGGTGTTCACCAACCTGCTGCTCGCCGATGAAATCAATCGGGCCCCGGCCAAGACCCAGTCGGCCCTGCTGGAAGTGATGCAGGAAGGCCAGGTCACCATCGAAGGCAAGGCGTTCGCGCTGTCCCCGCCCTTCCTGACCCTGGCCACGCAGAACCCGGTCGAGCAGGAAGGCACCTACCCGCTGCCCGAAGCACAGCTGGACCGCTTCCTGCTCAAGGTGCTGATCGATTACCCGACGCTGGACGACGAGAAGCGCATGGTCGATGCGATCACCACCGGCCGCAGCGCGGCCGACTTCGATCTCTCGCAGGTGCCACGCGTGCTGAGCGGGGCCGAGGTGGTCGCGCTGCAGCAGGCGACCGCGGCGATCACGGTCGATCCGGAAGTGATCGACTACGCGGTGCGGATCGTGGCTGCCACCCGGCAGTGGCCGGGTATCGCCCTCGGCGCCGGGCCGCGCGGCAGCATCGCGCTGGTGCGTGCGGCGCGTGCGCAGGCGGTGCTGTCCGGCCGTGATTTCGTCACCCCCGATGACGTACGCGACATCGCCAAGCCGGCGTTGCGCCACCGCATCGCCTTGGCACCGGAACTGCAGATCGAAGGGCAAAGCGCCGACGATGCCTTGACCGCGCTGCTGGCCAAGGTGGACGCACCGCGCAAATGAGGGCGCGCGTCCTCCATCGCGAGCGATCGGCATGAGGCCGGGCGCGCTGCTGCTGGCATTGCTGGCCGGCTGGGGCCTGCTCGGCGTGCCGGTGGTGCTCGGCGCCTGGCCGCATGCGGTCTGGTGGGCGATCGGTGGCGGCGTGGCGCTGATTGCGCTGGTGGACCTGCTGCGCCTGCGCCGCCAGCCCTCGCCGAGTGTGCACCGCGAGCTGCCGGAGTCGCTGGCACTGAACGTTGAACGCGAGGCGACGCTGCGGCTGGAATCGAGCCGCCACCAGCGCGTGGACGTGTTCGATCTGGTGCCCGGCGGCTGGAGCCTGCAGGGCCTGCCGCGGTCGCTGGCGCTCAAACCGATGGTCGCCAGCAGCGTGGCGTACCGGCTGACCCCGACCGCGCGTGGCCGTTTCGTCTTCGAGGGCGTGCACCTGCGCATGCACAGCGCGTGGCGGCTGTGGCATCAACGGCGGCAACTGCCGCCGGCGCTGGCGGTGCGCGTGTACCCGAACTTCGCCCCGCTGACGCGCTTCGCATTGTTCAGTGCCGAACAGGCCTCGCGCCTGGTCGGCGCGCACCTCAAGCGCCGCCGCGGCGAAGGCACCGACTTCCACCAGATGCGCGAGTACCGCGTCGGCGACAGCCTGCGCCAGATCGACTGGAAGGCGACCGCGCGGGCGCGCAAGCTGATCTCCCGCGAATACCAGGACGAGAAGAACCAGCAGCTGGTGCTGATGATCGACACCGGCCGGCGCATGATGGCCAGCGAAGGTGGCCTGTCGCACTTCGATCATGTGCTCAACGCGGCGCTGGTGGTGTCCTACCTCGCGCTGCGCCAGGGCGACGGTGTGGGCCTGTTTGCGGCCGGGGGCGACAGCCGCTGGGTCGCGCCCAGACGCGGCATGGGCACCATCGATACCCTGCTGCGCGCCAGCTACGATCTGCAGGCGCAGCCGGTGGCCACCGATTACCTCGCCGCTGCCACCGAGTTGTCGCTGCGTCAGCGCCGGCGCTCGCTGGTGATGCTGGTCACCAACGTGCGCGATGAGGACATCGAAGACCTGCTCGCCGCAGTGCGCCTGCTGCAGCGCCAGCACCTGGTGTGCGTGGCCAGCCTGCGCGAGAGCGCGCTGGACGATGCGCTGGCCCAGCCGGTGGAGACCCTGCAGGACGCCACCCAGGCCGGCGCGATCGCGCGTTACCTGCAGCAGCGCAGCGACGCACATGACGCGCTGCGCAGCCACCGGGTGATGGTGCTGGATGTCACCGCCGAGGCCCTGCCCGGCGCGCTGGTGGAACGCTACCTGGCGGTCAAGCGGGATGGGTTGCTGTAACGCTCAGAGATAGATGCGCGTCGGCGCTTCGTCGATGATCGCGTGCGGTACGAAGCGGGCGCTGTCGCGGGTGATCCGGCTGTTGTCTTCGCGGATGCCCATGCCACAGGCGTGGTCACCCACCACCCAGCTGCCGATCAGCGGATAGCCGCCATCGAACGCGGTGAGCGGATGCGCGGCCTGGCGGATCGCCGGGCCGGTGTACGGGCCTTCGCTTTCCTGCCAGCTGCCATCGGCCAGGTGCATGGCCACATTGGCGCCCTCGCGTGAAAACAGCGGCTTGCGCACCCAGCCACGCGGCAGCTCGCTGCCATCGTCGAACTCGGCGGCGAGCAGGTTCGGGTGGCCACGGTGACGCTGCCACAGCAGCGGCAGCACGCCCTTGTTGCTGAGGATCGCCTTCCACGCCGGTTCCAGCAGCTGCACGCCCGAGGCGGGCAGCGCCTGGCCGAACGACTCGGTCATCAGGTCTTCCAGCGGGTACAGCTTGAACAGGCTGCCGATCACGGTGTCGTCGAGCGCAGTGAAGCGCCCGTCCTCGGACAGGCCGATATCCTCGATCGCGATCGCTTCGCCGCGCAGGCCGGCCTGGGCCGCGCAGTCGCGCAGGTAGGCGACCGTGCCCTGGTCTTCGTCCGACGCACCCACCGCGCTGAAATACAGCGGCGGCGGCAGCTGCGCGGCCAGTTCGCCGAAGCGTTCGACCAGCGCCTCATGGATCGCGTTGAACTGATCGGCATCCGGCGGCAGCCGGTTCTGGTTGCGCTGGTCCTCCAGCCACTGCCACTGGAAGAACGAGGCTTCAAACAGCGAGGTGGGCGTGTCGTAATTCAGCTCGTAGAGTTTGGCCGGGCCGGTGCCGTCGTAGGCAAAATCCAGCCGCCCATACAGGTGCGGCTCGCGGCGACGCCAGCTGTCAGCGATCCAGTCGCGGAACGGCGGCGGGATCGCCAGCTGGTCCATCAGCTGCTGGCTGCCCACCACCTCGTCCACCAGGTCCATCGCCATCGCATGCAGCTCGGCGCTGGGATCTTCGATGTCCTGTTCGATCTGGCGCAGGGTGAAGGCGTAGTACGCGGTTTCATCCCAGTACGGCAGGCCATCGATGGTGTGGAAACGGAAACCCGACTCTTCGGCCCGGGCGCGCCATTGGCTGCGCTCGGCGATACGCACGCGCTGCATCGATCAGCCGCCGACGCTGCTGCGGTTGCTGCTGGTGTTGCCGAAGCCACCGCGGCTGGCGGTGACCGCCCGGTTCGGGGTGGCATTGACCGGGGCCAGGCCGGCCTTGCCGGCGCCGATGCCGCTGGCGGTGTTCATGCCACCGGTCGACGGACCCGGGCGTGCCCAGCCCTTGGCCTTGTCCTGGTAGGCCGGGCTCGCGGCCGGCTGCTGGGCCAGGCCTGCGCCGCCACGGTTGCTCAGCATCTGCGACATGAAGAAGCCCATCATCATCGGGCCGATGAACGAATGGCCGGTGGAGGTCTTCTGTTCCACGCACTGCTCGGCGTTGTATTCGGCCTCGCAGGCTTCACGCGTGGCGTACTTGGGGGCGGCATCGGCCGACTGCTTCTGCGCCTCGGCGAAGGCAGTGCGGCAGCTGGACGGATCGCCGGTGGCTTCGGTACAGGCCTGCACCGAGGTGTAGAGCCCTTCCTGCACCTGCACGGCCTCGTTCTTCTGGCAGGCGGTGAACAGCAGCGGCGCGGCGCTCATCAGCAGCAGCGCAGTGGTCCTGGAACGTTTCATGGCGTCATGCCCCCTAGTACGGTTATCTCCCCAATCATGCCTGATCGGGGCGAACAACCAAAACCGGCAAAGTCGCCCAGCTGAACGCGGTTTCAGGTTTTGCCCGGAAAACACCGGTGGCAACGGTTGCAAACGCAACCGGAATTTTTCGGCAGAATCGAGGTGAAACGCGCCCCCACGGCCCGCCAGATCCTGCCAGCCACCATGCCTGAATACCGCTCCCGCACCTCCACCGCCGGCCGCAACATGGCCGGCGCCCGCGCCCTGTGGCGCGCCACCGGCATGACCGATGGCGACTTCCACAAGCCGATCATCGCCATCGCCAACTCGTTCACCCAGTTCGTGCCCGGCCACGTGCACCTCAAGGACCTGGGGCAACTGGTGGCGCGCGAGATCGAGCAGGTCGGCGGCGTGGCCAAGGAGTTCAATACGATCGCGGTGGATGACGGCATCGCGATGGGCCACGACGGCATGCTGTATTCGCTGCCCAGCCGCGAGATCATCGCCGACTCGGTGGAGTACATGGTCAACGCGCATTGCGCCGATGCGCTGGTGTGCATTTCCAACTGCGACAAGATCACCCCCGGCATGCTGATGGCCGCGCTGCGGTTGAACATCCCGGTGGTGTTCGTCTCCGGTGGGCCGATGGAAGCGGGCAAGACGCGCTTGTCCGAGCACAAGCTGGATCTGGTGGATGCGATGGTGATCGCCGCCGATGAAAGCGCCAGCGACGAGAAGGTCGCCGAGTACGAGCGCAGCGCGTGCCCGACCTGCGGCTCGTGCTCGGGCATGTTCACCGCCAACTCGATGAACTGCCTGACCGAAGCGCTGGGGCTGTCGCTGCCCGGCAACGGCTCCACGCTGGCCACCCACGCCGACCGCGAGCAGCTGTTCCGCCGCGCCGGCCGCGTGGTCGTGGAACTGTGCCACCGCTGGTACGGCGGCGAAGACGTGGGTGCATTGCCACGCGGCATCGCCACCCGCGAAGCGTTCGAGAACGCGATGACGCTGGATATCGCCATGGGCGGCTCCACCAACACCATCCTGCATCTGCTGGCCGCGGCGCAGGAAGCGGAGGTGGACTTCGACCTGCATGCCATCGACGAACTCTCGCGCCGTGTGCCGCAGCTGTGCAAGGTCGCCCCGAACACGCCGAAGTACCACATGGAGGATGTGCATCGCGCTGGCGGTGTGTTCGGCATCCTCGGCGAACTCGCGCGCGGTGGCCTGCTGCATACCGACGTGCCGACCGTGCACAGCCGCACCCTGGCCGAGGCGATCGCACGCTGGGATGTCGCGGTGAGCACCGATGAAAAGGTGCACGATTTCTTCCGTGCCGGCCCCGCCGGCATCCCGACCCAGGTCGCCTTCAGCCAGGCCACGCGCTGGCCGACGCTGGACGTGGACCGTGCCGAAGGCTGCATCCGCGCCGTCGCGCATGCCTATTCGGCCGAAGGCGGGCTGGCGGTGCTGCGCGGCAATCTGGCCGTCGATGGCTGCGTGGTGAAGACCGCCGGCGTCGACGAATCCATCCACGTGTTCGAAGGCAACGCGCGCGTGTTCGAGAGCCAGGACGCCGCCGTGGCCGGCATCCTCGCCGATGACGTGGTGGCCGGCGACGTGGTGGTGATCCGCTACGAAGGCCCGCGCGGTGGCCCGGGCATGCAGGAGATGCTGTACCCGACCAGTTATCTGAAATCCAAGGGGCTGGGCAAGCACTGCGCCCTGCTCACCGACGGCCGTTTCTCCGGCGGCACCTCGGGCCTGTCGATCGGGCATGCCTCGCCGGAAGCGGCCTCGGGCGGCACCATTGGCCTGGTGCGCAACGGCGACCGCATCCGCATCGACATTCCCGCACGGCGCATCGATCTGCTGTTGGATGACGCCACGCTGGCCGCACGCCGCGCCGAGCAGGATGCACTGGGCTGGAAGCCGCGCGAGGTGCGCCCGCGCAAGGTCACCGGCGCGCTGAAGGCCTACGCGTTGCTGGCCACCAGTGCCGACAAGGGTGCGGTGCGGGACCTGGCGAAGCTGGAAGAGTAGGCCCACGCCATGCGTGGATGCGTGCAGTTTCAGGCTGCGGCGCGTTCTCATCGGAGAGCAGCCACGCATGGCGTGGCTCTACCCCGTTCTGATCGGAGAGCAGCCACGCATGGCGTGGCTCTACCGTTGTGAACGCCACGGCCACGTGGCTGTCTGATGCATCCCTACCCGATCACCCGCTTGAACGGCGGCAGTGAATCGATGATGCGCTTGCCATAGCGGCGGGTCAGCAGCCGCGAATCGAGGATGATCACGCGGCCGGTGTCGGTGGAGGTGCGGATCAACCGGCCGGAGAACTGGGTCAGCGTGCGCAGCGCATGCGGGATCGCGATCAGGTTGAAGGCGTTCAGGCCGCGGCTTTCGAACCACTCGCTCAGGGTGGAGGTCTGCGGGTCGGTCGGCACCGCGAACGGCACCTGGGTGATCACCACCGTGGTGCAGGCTTCGCCGGGCAGATCGAGGCCCTCGCCGAAGGAATTGAGCCCGAACAGCACCGAGCCCTCCCCGGCCGAGGTGCGCCGCAGGTGCTCGTCGATCATCTTCTGCTTGGCGGTTTCGCCCTGCACCAGCACCTGCTTGCGCTGCGCGGCCGGCATCAGCTCGGCCACCTTTTCCATTTTCCAGCGCGAGGTGAACAGCACGATGCTGCCCTTGCCCCAGTCCAGCTCCTTGACCAGGTACTTCGCGATTTCCTTGGGGTGACCTTCCTTGTCATCCGGGGTGACCGGGAATGCCGGCACGATCAGCTGCGCTTGGTTCGGCAGATCGAAGGGCGAGGCCAGCGAGACCATCTCGGCCTCGGCCGGAATGCCGTTGTCGATCGCCAGCGCCTGGAAATCGCCACCGCCGGTGAGCGTGGCCGAGGTCATCACCACCGAGTCCACTTCGTCCCAGAGCAGCTTGCGCAGCACGTTCGCGGCCGAGACCGGTGAGCCATGCAGAATCAGATCGCCATCGCGCGAGAGGGTGATCCAGCGCGCGGTCGGCGGCTGGCCCTCCTTGTCCTCGCGGCGCCAGCCGGTCCACAGGTTGTGCTGCTGCTCGATCATCTCCAGCGCCATGCCGAGGTTGCGCTGCAGGCGCTCGCGCGCGGCATCCTCGGGCTTGCCTTTGGCCACCTGCGTCAGCGCGGCGTGCGCCCAGTTGAACAGCGCGCGGGTGTCGTCGGCGATGGCCTCGATATCCGGCATCCAGATGTCCGGCAAGCGGCCATTCGGAGCGCGCCACATCGGCTCCTGCGCGGAAGGATCCGGCCGCCAGCTGCGGTCGATCACATCGCGGAAGGCCTTGAGCTGCTTGCTGACCTTGGCGGCGGCCTCGATCGCCTCGTTGGGCAGCAGGTTGCCCAGCTTGTCCTTGTCCACCGCGCGGTAGGACGCGGCGATCAGCACCTGCAGACGGCCGGTGCGCTTGGCCATTTCGTCCAGCGCGAGGCTGGCCGCGCCCTGGTCGATGGCGACGTTGCCGATGTGATGCCCTTCATCAAGCACCAGCAGCATGTCCGAGGGCGGCGCGATCAGCGGCTGGCCGTTGTCGCTCTCGCCGATCGACAGCGCCGACAACAGCAGCGCGTGATTGGTCACCACGATCTGCGCCTCGCGCACGGTGTTGCGCGAGCGCAGCACCGCGCACTGCGCCGAGTAGGCGCACTTGCGCCCGGCGCAGCCGGAGGCCGGCGTGGTGATGCGCGAGCGCAGGGTGTTGCTGATCGTTTCCGGCGCGTTGTCCAGGTCACCGTTCCAGCGGCCTTCTAGGAAGGCCTTGCTCAGCGACTGCGCCAGGTCCATCTCGATCGGCGCCAACGGCCGGTCGAACAACGGCTGTTCGTCGTCGAACATGCCTTCCTGCGCGCCATCGCCATGCGCTTCGGCCGCGTTGCGGGTGCACAGGTAACGGGTGCGGCCCTTGGCCAGCGCCACGGTGGCTTCGATGCCGGTGGCCTTGAGGAAATTGGGGATGTCGCGCTCGACCAGCTGCGACTGCAGCGCCACGGTGCCGGTGCTGATCACCAGTTTCTTCTTGGTCGCCAGCGCGATCGGCACGCCGGCGGTCAGGTAGCCCAGCGACTTGCCGACGCCGGTGGGTGCTTCGACCACGCCGACGCCGCCGCTGTGCGAGAGCGCACGCGACACCACGCCGATCATCTGGCTCTGCGAGCGCCGGGTACTGAAGCCGGGCGTATTGGCCTGCAGCTTGGCGTAGGCGTCGCGGATGCCGGCCTTGAGCTCGTCGTTCAGGGCGCGGGGAGCTTCAACTTTTTCGGTCACGCCGGGGGACTGCCTGACTGGATCACGGCCCCCATTTTCTCACGACCCGGGGGCCGTGACCGGCGCCATTTTCCGCGCCGGTTCATATCCGTGACGCGGCCCACGCCCTTACTGTGGGCCGCGACAGGTGGCTGCACCCCTCAGCGTGGCGGCAGCGGCGCAGTGGGGGGAACGGCGTGGCCGCGCAGCGCGCGGGTCATCGCCCAGACCAGCAGCACCAGCGCGAGCGCCTCGAACAGATTGAGCGCGAAGTGGCCGGCACCGAGCAGCTTGGACATCAGCTGCAGATTCTCGTAGTTGCCCTGCTGCACCATCCACATCGGCACCAGGTTCAGCACCAGGCCGGCCAGGGTGGTCAGCGCCATCACGCCCAGCGCAGCCAAGGCCACGCTGCGGATCGCGCCGCGCGGGGTATCCACCACCCAGACCACGGCGATCGCCAGCGCGATCAGTACCGGCAGGCGCACGCCCACCATGGTCAGCATCGAGATCAGCAGATCCATGTCCACCGGCTCAGTCCTCGCCGGCCAGCGGGGCCAGTTGGGTCCGCAGCTCGGTGTAGACCGCATCGGTCTGCGGGCGCACGGCGTGCCACTGCAGGAAGCTCTCCGCCGCCTGTTCGACCAGCATGCCCAGGCCATCAACGATGTTGCGGCAGCTGGCCGAGCGCGCCCACGCAGTGAAGGCAATCGCGGCCTCGCCGTAGTTGAGGTCGACCGCGGTGGTCATGCTGTTGACCAGCGACAACGGCAGCTTGAACTCCGCGGCGCGGTCGCGGCCGGCCGAGGTGGCGTTGATGATCAGCTCGAAATCGCCCAGCTCGCGGATGTCTTCCCAGTAGCGGGTGATGGCGCGACCCGGCTCACCCATCGCATCGATCAGCGCGTCGGCGCGCTCGGGGGTGCGGTTGACCACCACCAGCTCCAGGATGCCGGCATCCAGCAGGGCCGGGGCCACGCTGCGGGCCGAGCCACCGGCGCCGATCAACAGGGTGCGGCGGCCACGCAGGTCCAGGCCGTGACGGTCGGTGAGATCCCGGACCAGGCCGATACCATCGGTGGTATCGCCATGCCAGCGATCGCCCTTGCGCAGCAGCGTGTTGACCGCACCGGCGCGGCGCGCGCGCGAGGTCAGCGTGGTGCACAGCGCGAAGGCGGCTTCCTTGTGCGGCGCGGTGATGTTGGCGCCCACGCCCCCCTCGGCGGCAAAGGCGTCCAGGGCCGCCAGGAACTCGCCCGGCGATGCCTCGATCGCACGGTAGTCCAGCGCCAGGCCTTCCTGCCGGCCGAACGTGGCATGGATGTGCGGCGACTGCGAATGCGCGATGGGCTGGCCGAATACGGCGTAACGGTCGGTCATGGGTTTCCTGCTCCGGGCCTAGAATGGAACGCAAACCCCAACGGACGCGATGATGCGCATTCCATTGTCTCTGCTCGCGCTGAGCGCCAGTTTACTCTGCACACCCGCCGCGATGGCGCTTTCCGAATTCGGCATCGAGGGCATGGGCGTGGTCTCGACCAAGGCCAACGAGGCGCAGGCCACGATCGCAGCGGATGGCCAGCGCATCGTCTGGGCCAGCGACCGACCCGGCGGAAAGGGGGGCTGGGACCTGTGGCAGGCGGTGCTGCGCGAGGGGCGCTGGCAGGACCCTGCCCCGCTCGCGCTCAACAGCGCCAATGACGAGCGCGACCCGTACTTCAGCCACGATGGCCGCTGGCTGTACTTCGCCTCCGACCGCAGCGGCGGAAAAGGCGGCTTCGATCTGTACCGTGCCCCGGTGACCGCCGACGGCACCATCGAGGCCGTGCAGGCCCTGCCGGCGCTCAACACGCGCGACGACGAACGGGCGCCCGCGCTGCGTCCGGATGGGCGCACGCTGCTGTTCTCACGCAACGGCAGGCAGACCCAGGGCGGCTTCGATCTGTATCTGGCGCCCGTGCAGGGCGAGGGATTCGGTACCGCGCAGGCCCTGCCGGCCCCGCTCAACACGGCCGCCGACGAACTTGGGGCGGCGTGGCTGGACAATGACGGCGCACTGGCGTTCACCCGCGCGAGCGACGGGCATTCGCAGGTCCTGCTGGCGAGCTGCGATCACCGCCAGGCGGCGGTGCCGCTGATGCTGTCCTTCAATACCGCCGACGGCCAGACCGGTGCGCCGGTGGTGGACGCGTCGAAGCCGTCGGAGATGGTCCTGGCTGGCATGGCACGCGCACCGCGTGCCGGCGGGCTGGATCTGTACCGGATCAAGGCGCCGTCAGCGCCGCGAGGTACCGGCTGCGGTTGACGCTGCGGTTGCCGCAAGGCAGCCACGCGTGGCGTGGCTCTTATCTCTTGCCGATCTGGCACTTTAGGTGCCGAGAGCCCGGCGTGGGCGACCGTGTGGCTCTAGGTCTTGCGACCGCTGGGTAGCTTGGGTCCCCACGCCGGT